>CAZBPT010000032.1:0-27007 GCA_964493875.1 uncultured Bacteroidales bacterium
CAAATAGATATTGCTCACCTTCTTTTGTTTCAACAAACAAATCGACCTTTGTCGCTTTAAGTTTATTTTTATTACCGGATAGATTTTTTTTTATTTTTTTTAATTCTATTATTTTATCCGGTTTTGGGTTATATGTAAGTTCGTTAACAATATCTTGAATAGCTTTTTGGCAATTTTCATAAATACAATCTCCAACACTGTATTGTGTTTCTACTTTTGCAAAACGAGTTCTTGCAAGAGCAGCAGCAACAGGTTCGAAAATTGATGAGCCAAAAGTTGTTAGTAATGATTGCATAAACGAATATAATGCCATTCTGTCTTTACCTAAAAGAGCAAAATGAAATGGCATAAAGTTATCTTGTGGAACATAGTTCTTAAACTTATTTTGCAAACAAGTCTTAATAACTTTCTGAATATCTTTTTTTTGTTTATTTGTTAGTGCCATTTTCTGATTTTTTTAAGTGAAAAATTATTTCTGAATAAGCTCCTTTATCTTTTTCTGTTCGATTTAAAACAGGGCGCTTATATTGATTTATGATTTGCATTCCAGATTTTTCGGCAATTGTAGGATACAAATTGAATTTATCATTTGCTACTAAAAAAATATCATAATCATCAATCAAAAAAGATTTGCAATTATTTAGCACATCTGTAATTCCTTCAATATATGATTTTTGAGCCTCTAATTTTTGTCCTTTAAATAATGGACCAATTTCCAATTCATCTTTTCTGTCAAATCCGAATAGATCGTACGCGTAAGCATGTTGTTCGTGATAATCAATTAATCCTACATAAGGTGGTGACGAAAATATTCCCTTAATTTTCTTTTTTTCTGCGAAATTTCCGAATGGCTCATTTTTCTTTTTTAATTCTGCAAATATATCAATAGTTCTACTATCGCCTGTCAAGCAATATTGGAAAACTTCTGTTCTTAATTTATCAAAAATTTGTAGTCGTTTTATTGTGTCTTTAGAATATGATTCCCACCACTTTAAAATAGAAAAAAGAGGTTTACACATTTTGCCGTGTTTATGACAATAATAGGTCGTTGAAATCGGCTCTTTCAATGTTGCTAAATCGGCATGAGTAGTTGCTCGACAACTTCTTATTGTACGACTTAAAATAATGCTGATAATTTTCTGAGTATTGGGGTTATTGATTTTTTTTATTTCATCATAAATACAATAGATTTCTTTTTTGACGTTGGGGAAATACCATTTATCTAAAAAATTATCATTATCCTCATTTTTTAATTTGACATTAAATTTATTTACTAAATTTTCATATATCGGTAAGAAAGATTTTTCTTTTTCGTTTGAATATTCTTCTTCGTTAATTTCTTTCTTTTGCAAACGATATTTATATTCCGGAACAGGAAAATATTTGTTATTAAATAAATTTAGTTCATACAATAGGGCTGTTTCAAATTCATTGACTGATGATTGTTTTACAAAAACTGTAATAATATTAGTTATTCGTTCTATCTCTTTTTGAATATCATTCAAATCGTATTTTTGTACTTTGCAATTTCCAATAAGTGCATTAAAGGCTGAAATATCAATTCCGATAGCGTGCATACCTAACTCACAGGCTTGAACCATCGTTGTTCCACTTCCGGAAAAAGGGTCAAGCACTATATCGTTTTTTTTAAAAAACGACTTAGTTTTAAACGAATCTGTATGATTATCAAGAAAGTATTCTACTAGTTGAGGAATGAACTTCCCTTTGTATGGATGTAATCTGTGTACATGTTTGGTAGTTTCCGATTCCTTGTATTGCTCAAATGACAATGCCCAATTCAAATCTTCACCTAATTGTTGCTTATAGGAGTTCTCTCTTGAATTTTTGTATGATTTATAATATATTTCTAAGTCCTTTAATCGTATTTGAGTGTTGCCGTTTTCGCCAACCTTTTCTACTCGACCATATTGTATAAGATATGAGATATTAGATGTTGTGACTACTTTTCCAATATAATTGGATGCCCATTCTGCTGCTTCTTTGATAGTTAGTAATTCTGTCATTTTTTACATTCAATAATTTAAATA
The DNA here is from genome assembly GCA_964493875.1 of uncultured Bacteroidales bacterium. Lineage (GTDB taxonomy): Bacteria > Bacteroidota > Bacteroidia > Bacteroidales > ML635J-15 > Bact-19. The sequence goes on from CAZBPT010000032.1 coordinate 2,049, forward strand.
TTTTTCTTTTCAAATACTTGTTTTTTGAAAAGTAGAATTGATAATATCTCTAATATTTCAGAAGTTAGCTATAAATAAAAATACACAACAACTTCTCCTAATCCAATAATATCGCCATTTTTTAGTAATGCTCTTTCAACGAAAGCACCGTTAACTATTACGTGATTTGTACTGTTTAAATCGGTTATTTCGAAACTTGCTCCATTAAATTCTATCTTGGCATGTTTGCGTGATATTGTTGTTGACGATAATACCAAATCGTTATCGTTTGTTCTTCCTATCTGTGTTTCTACATTTGTAATATTGTAGCTTTCGGTCTTATCTTGATATTTTATTTGCAAACGAGGATATAAATTTTTAGTTTTCATAATATTTGACAATTCTTTTTGTCTTTCAACCTTTTTTGCCAAATTCTTCTCGTCTTCGATATTCTTTTTTAAACTATTTAATTTTTCCTCGTTTTCTTTACGAACGGCATCACTTTTTGCTTCTTGCTCTTTTCGTAAATTGTCAAAAGCCTGCTTTTTTGCTTTTTTCTTCTTACTGCTTACTACAACTATTATTACAATAATTGCAGCAATAATAATAATCGTTGTAATTAACAGTAAATAAAACAAAATGGTATTTGCATTATACCAATCGCTAAATGTCGGGTCAGAAATCATTACAGGAATATTCACAAATTCTTTTCCGATATTTAAAATTATGGTATGTGTTTTTCCGTCTTTAGGGAAATTACTATTATATGAAAAATTATAAGTTTTTCCAAGAGCTGTTTCAGAAATATCATCGATAAAATTTGTAAGTTTTGCTGTACTTTCATTATAATCGATTGTACTTATATATTTTCCGTAAGTGCCTGTGGCAAGTTCCTGTACTTTTATTGTAGTTCCTGCAATTGGAAAGCAAATAATGTAGACAGGAATTTCATTTTTTATAGATTTTTCTTTTATCGAAGAAAAGTCGTTTTTAGCTCCGTATGCATTGTCTAAATTTAATCCTGATGTGAATACTATTAAAGCTCTAACGTCATTTTTTTCTTCTATCAATAAATCAAGGCCGTCAGAAACAGCTTTTAACAAATCACAAGCGCGAGGTTCTGTAATAAATACTTCTTTACTTTGTTCATGATTATTTACTTCATCAATAAGAACTTCAATATCGGAAGAAAAATCAGCAGAAAACAATGATAACAATTTACCATTTTTGTCTCTGTTATATGTAGCAATGTTATAGAAGTCTTTATTCCCATTTTGAATATTTTCAAAAAATGAATTGATAGTTTTGCTTATAAAATCATATTTAGTTCTTTTATTTGCAAAAATTTCGTGAGAATACATATCTTCCCACAAAAAAAGAATAGTTTTATCGCAATCTTTTACTTTGTTTTCAATAATCGAAAAATTAAAATCTGAAATCTCGTTATTATTATTGTCTTCAAATAGCTTAAAATCGCTTTTTTCTAATTCTTGATTACTGTATATATTATAATTAAAGGAAATCTTTGGAAATTCCGTATCATCGATTTTATCGTATCCTCTTTTTTGAGAAAAAGAAAATGTAGATGAAATAACAAATAGTATAATAAATAAAATATTTCTTTTCATATCTTTAAATTTATAACGATGATTTAAATTTAAAAGTAGTAGATCCCATTTTGATAATATCGCCATCTTTTAAACGATAATTTTCGTCAATGATATCAATGTCATTAACAAATGTTCCGTGAGAAGAAAGTTCATCTTTTAGTATATATGTGTTTTCTCGGAATAATACCGTTGCGTGATGTTCGCTCAACATATTGTCTTGAACAGTAATTGTATTACTCATGCCACGACCGATAGTATTTCTTCCTTCAAATAAACGAAAGTCGACACCCAATGGATCGATGCTGTAACTTACTAACCATCCAACTAATTTTCTATTTAAGCGTTCTTTTTTTTCTACAACAACTTTTCCGTTTTCGAGTTCATTTTTTACTTCATCGCTAAAAACAGTTCTGTTACTGCTTGCTGCAGGATTGATATTGTTTTTTGCGAATTTATTGTTGTCGGCACCATAAATTTCGGTTTTGTTGCCGTTGTTGTTAGAATTATTAATTACAGTTTTTTCATCATTACCTTTAAAGTCGGTTGTTGCATTGTTGTTGTTTTTACAATATGGACAAGCAGTTAAGTTTTCATTATAATAATGTCCGTTGCTACATTTTACGAATCCGTTCATAATAATTTTTTTTTTGGTTATTTTTTATCAAATTTAACAAATATTAGATAAAATTCAATAAAAAATTCTCATTTTTTAAAAAATCTTAAAAAATGAGAATAACTAACCTTTAAAAATCGTGCCCAGAACAAGATTCGAACTTGCACATCCTTAAGGACACCAGCCCCTCAAGCTGGCGTGTCTACCGATTTCACCATCTGGGCAAATTTTCCGCAAATTTAACATAATTTTTCAATAATATAATAAAAAATTTTCTTCTTTATTTTTTTTTGTCTCCGAAAAACCGTAATTTTGTGGAATATTATAAAATCGATGCATTGTTTTGTTTGTAAAATTAAAATTTTTATTGTTTTTGCGATTTTTACAACAATTCTTCCTATAAATCTCTTTTCACAATTTGAGACTAATGATGATTTGGAAAATTTGGAAGATAGTTTGCGAAAGGTTGATTCTATCACAGTTGTTTTAAATAGTGAAATTGAAGAAGCTAAATTAAAAAAGTATAAATCCGATTTACTCGAATTCGGTCTGCCCCAAACATCTAAAGATGATAGCGTGGTTTGTCACTTGGCTTATTGTTTGTCTTTTGATCAAAAATACAAGACCGCCAAATGGACAACTCATATTATCGCACCCGAAATCGAATTTGGAAGAAATACTCGTTCAAATGATTTTCGTGAAGATTCATTAATAAAAGGAGGCACATCTGTTGAGTCCGATTATTTTATTAAAATTACTGCTCCGGATGGTTCTAAAAAATATGATGGTTTTGGCTATGATAGAGGTCATTTAGCTCCATCTGCCGATTTTAAGTGGTCATCACAAGCCCTGTCAGAATCATATTTTTATTCAAATATGACCCCACAACTTCCAAATTTTAATAGAAAAATATGGGCTAGTGTTGAAGCTTTTTGCCGTGATTATGTTGTTAATAACAAACAAAAAGTATATATAGTCACAGCTCCGATACTACACGACTCATTACTAAGAATTGAACGCAGTACCAATAAAATACCTATTCCTGAATATCACTATAAAATTATGGCAGATATGGACCATAAAAGAGGAATAGTCTTTTTAATGCCCCAGGAAACTAACGATTATCCTATGGAGTCATTTGTAATAACAATAGATTCATTAGAAAAAATCACAGGTATAAATTATTATCCGAAATTATCAAAAGAAGACGAATTATTAATTGAATCAAAAACTGATATTTCATTGTGGCGATCAGGAAAAAACAAATACGATGTTGCTCCGCTACCCAAAAAAGAATTAGGAAGGAATTATTATAATACAGTAGATGCAAAACAATTAATAGATTTTCCTAAAGAAGTTGTTGTTTGTGGTAAAGTGGTGAGTGCAAGCCGTTCAAAAAAAGGTCATGTTTTTATAAATCTTGATAAAAGTTTTCCAAAACAAATTTTCAGTGTAACAATCTGGAAAGCAAATCTTGTAAATTTTAGTTATGCACCCGAAACACAATGGATTAATAAAACTATTTGTATAAAGGGGCTCGTAAAAGAATATCAAGGTGTAGCTTCTATGTATCCTGAAAACGAAAAAAGTATTTTTCTATTTAGAAAGAATAAATAAATTTGGAAAATTTGCAAATAATAACTTAATTTGTATGAATTATGAGAAAATTAATTTTAATATTCTTATGTTTGTTTTTCACAATATTCTCCTTTTCCCAAGAAGTAAAAATATCGTCAGAAAAAACAAATATTAATGGTAAAAAATATTATCTGCATACAGTTGAAGATAACCAAACTTTATATTCTATTTCAAAAGCATATAGGGTTTCTGTTGATGAAATATTAGGTTCAAATAAAAATCTGACAAATTCTATAAAAAAAGGTCAGAGTATTCTTATCCCGTATAAAAAAGTTGAAGATTTACCAACTTCTTCTTATACTGTAAAACCCGGTGATACAAAATACTCTCTATCAAAAAAATACAACATCTCTGTTGCAGATTTTAATAAGATAAACCCTAAATTGGCAAAAACTGATGACCTTAAAGTTGGCTCTATTGTTAAACTTCCAAATTATGCCGAAACCGCACAATCAAATTCTAACAGTTCAGAAAATGAAAAATTTTATTTTCATACTGTAATTAAAGGAGAAACACTTTCAAGCCTTAGTCGTAAATATAATGTTTCACGCGATGATATTGTAAAAAATAATGAAATAGAAAATAGTACAATAAAAATTGGTGAAATTATAAAAATTCCAAAAACAGGTACTGTTATAAATAATACTGAAAATTCCGATACTAAACATAACATTATTGCTGCATGTGATAGTATTAATTGGTATAGCAATAAAGATAAAATTGTAGTTTCTGTCTTGTTACCATTTGATAAAAATTCAAATTTGAAAAAATTTAATGAAAGTTCTAATTCAAAACAATTACAAAAAATTGGAACCCTTTCTGCCGACATGTGTTCTTTTTATTTTGGATGTCTTGTTGCTCTTGATAATTTTGCAAAATACAATAACAGAATTGTTGTAAATACTTATGATATTGGAAAAGATAATACTGTTATAGAAAAATTATTTAATGAAAACAAATTTTCTGACAATACTTTTATTATTGGTCCTGCTTATGCAAGTCAAATAGAATTTCTTAACGAAAAACTAGTAAATAATAATAAAAATGTTCAATTAATACTTCCTTTTGTAAATAACGTTGAAATACTTAGAAAATATCCTAATAATACACTCATTACTCCAGTTTCTTATCAGGTGAAACGTGCTATAACAAAATACCTTCATACAAAAGACAGCACAAATATAATAATAGTACATGATAATAATCAAGAATCATTGAATGATGCAGATAAAATGAACCGACAACTTGTAAAGGATTCATTGAAAAATCATAAAATTACAATATTAAAATCTGCTAATCTTAGCGAAATAAAAAAGCTCCTAAAAGAAGATTATAATAATATTGTAATTAATTACATCAGATCAGAGGCCTTATCAAATGAATTGTTTTCAAAATTATATTCTGTTTTGGATTATAAAATTATGGTAATAGGAGAAAAAGATATTTTATATTCAGATAATATCGACTTATTGTATTTCCAAAAATTGAAATACACATATTTTTCTCATCAGAATATTGATTATGAAAAAGAAGATGTAAAATTATTTATTGACAAATACCGTAAAATATTTGTGAATGAACCAAATGCTTTTTCTTTTGATGGTTACGATGCTATGAATTTTCACCTCGACATGCGTCTAAAATATGGCGATAAATGTTATAAATGTCTTTCAGATACTTATTCAGTTAATGGACTTTCAGGAGAAAATCAATATATTAATTCTTCAAAGTATTTTGAAAATTCTTACGTGAACCGCTCAGTCTTTTTGTTCGAATTACAAGAAGATTTCACTACTAAATTAGTATATCCTATTTCAGAAAAAGAATAATATGAAGAAAATAATCACAATAAATTTAATTGCTTTCATTCTGTTTTGCATTCTCCTGTCTGTAGGCTTATTGGTTTTTCTTAATGTTTATACAAATCATAACGAAACATATCCAGCACCAAATGTCTTGGAAATGCAAGTTAATGAAGCCATTAAAACTATTGATGACGAAGGGTTTAATCATGTTATCGTAGATACTGTTGCAGATAAAAGATACGATAATAATGTAATTGTATACCAAAATCCTGAACCAAATTCACAAATAAAAAAAGGTAGAAAAATTCGTCTTACTGTTAATACTGCAGAAGATATTTTTGTTGTTCTTCCTAATATTATCGATTCTGATATACGTATTGCTCTTAATACAATGATAAATTCAGGTTTGAGAATCAAACACATAGAATATCTTAGCGACTCCGCTGGTTCTCTTAACAGAGTATTATATGTAAAATTAAAAGGGAATATTATTAAACCTGGTAAAAAAATTAAAAAATATTCTGAAGTAGAATTATTTGTAAGTAAAGACAATTCTAAAGTTGAAGCTTTTGTTCCTAATGTAATTGGACTAACTTACGAAGATGCAAACGATAAACTCGTTGAAAATTATTTGAACATAGGAAAAATTCATTACGACAAATCTGTAAAATCAAAAAAGGATAGTATCAATGCAAGAGTATATAAACAAAATCCTATTGCCGATACAATAAAATCATTAAATTTAGGTTCTTATATTAATATTTGGTTGTCTATTGATGACAAAAAATTGAAAAATATTGATAAATAATATGTAATATGAAATTAAAATTCTTTTTCCTGATTTTACTTTCTTTAATCGTAAATATTAGCTTTTCACAAGAATATTTAATAAACAATTTGTTTAATGCAAAATTAAATAAATATAGTAAAAATATTGATTTACAAAATAATCCTAAAATTGGAATAGACACAGTAAAACTTCCATTTTTTGAAGATTTTTCACATTCTGATATTTATCCAGATACTTCAAAATTTATTGATAAATATGTATTTATTAATAATGAATATGATATAAATAACATTTCTTATAATGTGGCAACTTTTGATGCACTTGATTCTGATGGCTCAATTTACACTCATTTGGTTTCTTCGGGATCAAGAATTGCTGATTATCTCAGTTCTGTGCCAATAAATTTGAACTATCTTCCAGGTGATTCTTTGTATTTCAGCTTTTTTTATCAATGTGGAGGAAATGGGAATATGCCTGAATACAATGATTCTCTCGTTTTGCAATTTAAAACTTCTTATGATGAGTGGATTAGTGTTTGGAAAAAAGAGGGTGGGGTAGTAATGGATAGTTTTAATTTAGTGCAGATACCTATTGTCAGTCCCGATTTTTTGTACTCCGGGTTCCAATTTCGCTTTTATAATTATGCAAGTATTGGTACTAATTATGAACCAAGTTGGCGAAGCAATTGCGATGTTTGGAACATTGACTATATTCAAATAGATACAAATCGCTCAATAAATGATACGATAATTAACGATATTTCTTTTATAAAAAATTTTAATTCTTTGTTTAAAGATTTTGAATCCGTACCTTGCAAACATTACACTTCATACCAGGCTCAGTCTGAATTATTAAAAGATTCTATAATGTACAATATTAGAAATAATTGTAATGAGACTTATGGTATTTCTAGAGACTTTTACCTTTATGATTTTTATTCAAATTCTCTAATATCAGATCAATATGTTGGTGATGAGGAAAATATTTATCCATTATCAATATTAAGTTATAAAAAAAATATTGAAGATATTGAGTATGTTATATCTCCTGATGCTGATTCTGCAAAATTTACTTTGTTAGGTTGTATTTCTGCACGCGATACTACAGAAAGTATTGATAAACGTTGGAATGATACAATAAGATACTATCAATATTTTAATAATTATTATGCTTACGATGACGGTTCTGCCGAATTGGGTTATGATGTTACGGGAACTCAGTCAAAAATGGCATATAAATTTACACCTCTTGTATCTGATACTTTAAAAGGCGTATATATGTATTTTAACCAAGTTATAGATGAAGCAAACAGAATATATTTCTATTTGTCTATTTGGGATGACGATAATGGTGTGCCAGGGAATCTTATTCATGAAATTGAAGGAGTTAAACCAGAATATAGTTTATTGAATAATTTTGTATATTATCCTCTTGACAGTTTTTTACTAATGGATACTACTTTTTATATAGGTTGGAGAAAAACTACCAATGATGTTTTAAATGTAGGATTCGATATAAACAAAGATTGTAATGGAAAAATATTTTTTAATACCAGTGGCAATTGGGAACAATCACAATTTAGTGGTTCTTTGTTAATTCGTCCTGTTTTTGGTAGAATACCCGAAAATCTTTCTGCCGATTCATATCAAACTGATAATTATAATATTTCTGTTTTTCCTAATCCTGCAAATGGAATTCTTAATATTTCCGGTATTGAAACAGCAAATATTGAAATCTATAATATCTCTGGACAACTTGTATTTTCTCAACAAAATATTAACAACAATTCATCAATTAATATTGAGAATCTACAAACTGGTATTTATATTTTAAGAGTTAAAGAGAAAAATAATATTTATACTCAAAAGATTGTCGTAGAAAAATAAATTCCACCGTATATGTCGGAAGATAACAAAGACTTATTATCGATTACAACTATTGACGAAGCTAATGAGCAAACAGAACAAAGCGAATTATTTGAACATTTCAGATTTATAGTCGATAAAGGTCAATCAACAGTACGTATTGATAAGTATATAGCCAATCATCTAGCATCAACATCACGAACTCGAGTTCAATATGCAGCAGAAGCGGGGAATATTCTAGTAAACGGTAAGTCAGTTAAAAGCAATTATCGTGTAAAAGCAAACGATATTATTTCAATTGTTCTTAGTTATCCTAAACCTGAATTTGAAATTATTCCACAAGACATACCTCTAGATATCGTTTATGAGGACGATGATTTTGTTATTGTTAATAAGGCCGCAAATATGGTTGTTCACCCCGGATTTGGAAATTTTGAAGGAACTATGGTTAATGCCTTATTATACCGTTTTCAGCAATTGCCTATTTTTAAAGATAAAAGTCCCGATGAAATTCGTCCCGGTTTGGTTCATAGAATAGATAAAAATACTACAGGTTTGTTGGTTGTTGCAAAGAATGAAATCGCAGCAAATAAATTGGCAATGCAATTTTTTGAACATAGCTGTAAACGTTCTTATATAGCTTTTGTATGGGGTGACTTACCAAAAGATGAAGGTACAATCGTAGGAAATATTGGACGTAGCCTGAAAAACAGAAAATTAATGGACATTTTCCCTGAGGGAGAATATGGAAAAGAAGCAATTACTCATTATAAAGTTTTGGAAAGGTTAAATTATCTTACCGTTGTAGAATGTAGATTAGAAACTGGTAGAACACACCAAATCAGAGTTCATCTAAAATCAATAGGACACCCCTTGTTTGGCGACCCTGAGTATGGTGGTGATAAAATATTGCAAGGACCAAATTTTTCTAAATATAAACAATTTGTAGAAAATTGTTTCCAAATCTTACCACGTCAAGCTTTACATGCAAAATCTTTGGGATTTATTCATCCAACAACAGAAAAATTTATCTATTTTGAATCTGAATTACCTGATGATATGAAGTTATTGTTGGAAAAATGGAGAAATTATTTTATGTCTAAAGAATTATAGATTTAGAACTTAAAAATATAACTACTTTTGTATTAATTATTCCGGATTTTCAATATTTCCAACCGAAACGTACGATTGAACTATATAAGCACGAGGATATTTATTACTAATCTCCAATAGAAAATTCATAGCAGAAATGCGGTCGGGGAAATCACCTACCAAAACTTCAAAATTTGGATTGTTATAAACGTTATATGCTTTATGTTTAGGGTATAGAGCTTCGAATTTTGCTTTTTCTTGATGAGATTGATTTCTAGATTGAGAATTGTTCTTAGAATAAATTTTAATACGATAACCTAGAATGCCATTGTTTTTTCTGTTAAAACCTACATACATTTGTAAGTATTTTGTTGTTTCTTCATCTAAATTAATTTCGATATTTTTAGCAATAGATTTATCAAAATATTTTATATAAGCAGGTGTTACTTGACAGAAACTGCCAATATTTAAACCCAAAAACAGAATAACTATTAGATAAAATTTTTTCATATTATTTTTTAAAACAACAAGCTGTCCAGCTATTTTTAATTAAATTATCACTAAATTGCAAATTGTTATTTTCGCAAATATCTTTTATTTGAGGAATTTCACTTTCAAAAAAACCGCTTAAAATTAATAGGCCATCTTTGTTAAGGTGTTTTATATAATCTGGAATATCATTTTTTAAAACATTAAGATTAATATTTGCAAAAATAACATCAAAATTTTCATCTGGAATACTGTTTTTGTCTCCCAAAATTGATTTGAAATTTGTAATATTGTTCTTTCGTGCATTTTCTGCGGCGTTTTCTGCAGCCCATTCTTCAATATCAATAGAGAGAATACTTTTAGCCCCTTTTAAAGCTGCAAAAATTCCTAAAATACCTGTTCCGCCACCCATATCTAATACCGTTTTATTTTCAAATGAAATTTTATTTATCATTCTGCAAATCAATTCGGTAGTTTCATGGTGACCAGTTCCAAAAGACATTTTTGGCTCAATTTCTATTGTATATTCTGTATCGAAATTTTCGTGATGAAAAGGTGCTTTAATAGCTAAGATTTTATCAATAACAACAGGTTGATAATTGCTTTCCCATTGTGCATTCCAATTTATTTGTTCAATTTCTGTACGTTTATATTCAATATTGAAATTTTTAATTAATGCTAAAATTTCTCCTTTATATATTTTTTCTTCTGCTTCTTTTATATACGAAAATAAAATATTATTTTCTTCTGAAAAACTGTCAAAGCCTAATTCTGATAAAAACGCCACAACAATTTCAGAAAAATTTTCGTCTTTATTTTCTAATTTTATTTGATATTCAATATAAGTCATCAAAATATATTACATACAAAGTTAATAGTTTTTTACTTTATCTCAAAATATATAACGAAATATATCAAAAATTATTAGTCTTTTGTAATTATTTCTTTCTGCTAAATTTATTCTCAAAATTTGCCACAGATTTTCAAACTACCATTTTTTTTATAAATAAAAAAAGGGATTGTCGTTTTGACAAATCCCTAGTTTTTGAAATATTTAGTTTCTTAATATTTATTTTTTAAACAAAGAAGCGGAAATAACCATACGTTGAACTTCAGAAGTACCTTCATAAATTTCGGTAATCTTAGCGTCACGCATCATTCTTTCTACCGGATATTCGCGGGTATAACCATAACCACCGTGGAATTGAACAGCTTTTGTAGTCATTTCCATTGCTGTTTCGGAAGCGAAAAGTTTTGCCATAGCAGCTTCAACAGAGTAAGGTAGTTTCATGTCTTTATGGTAGGCAGCTTTATAAACCAATAAACGAGCAGCTTGAATTTTTGTTTCTAAATCTGCAAGTTGGAATTGTGTGTTTTGGAATTGAGAGATTTGTTTTCCGAATTGTTTACGTTCTTTTGTATATTTTACTGTTTCGTCCATTGCTCCTTGTGCAATACCTAATGCTTGTGATGCAATACCAATACGACCACCGTCAAGGGTTTTCATTGCAATTTTAAATCCTTCGCCAATTTTTCCTAACAAATTTTCTTTTGGAACAATGCAATTTTCAAAAATTAATTCACAAGTAGCCGATCCACGAATACCCATTTTTAATTCTTTTTTTCCAATTGAAAATCCTTTGAATCCTTTTTCTACTATAAAAGCAGAAATACCTTTTGTTCCCAATGATTTATCTGTCATTGCCATAACAACAAAAACATCGGCATTTGCAGCATTTGTAATAAAAATTTTACTGCCATTAATAATATAATTGTCACCTTCTAAAATTGCACAGGTTTGTTGAGCAGAAGCATCTGTTCCGGCATTAGGCTCAGTTAAACCAAAAGCACCTAAATATTCTCCGCTACAAAGTTTTGGTAAATATTTTAATTTTTGCTCTTCTGTTCCGAATTCATATATTGGAGCTGCACAAAGTGAAGTATGAGCCGAAACTATTACTCCTGTTGTAGCACACACTTTTGATAATTCTTCAACTGCCATTGAGTAAAGTTGATTGTTACCTCCTTGACCGCCATATTCTTTTGGAAATGGAATACCCATTATCCCGATTTTATTCATTTTTTCTACTGTTTCAACCGGAAAGCGTTCTTCTTCATCTACTTCGGCTGCTATAGGTTTTACTTCTTTTTCTGCAAATTCGCGTATCATTTGCAAAAATAATGTTTCAGTTTTTGATAATGAAAAATTCATAATTTTTTTTCTTTTTACAAAGTAAATTAATTTTTATCATTTTACCAAATATCTTTCCGTTTTTTTTTACTCATTATTTTAATAATGTGTTTTTTCGTTTTTTGACCTGAAAATTCTCTTAGTTTTTTTGATTTTTTGCATTTTTTTAGTACCTTTGTGAAAAAATAATGTCGGAAAAGAATAAAACGGATATTAATGATATTGCTTCGACAGAATATCAACATGGATTCACTAGTGATTTTGAAAGCGAATTTATTCCAAAAGGCCTTTCAGAAGATATTGTCCGATTAATCTCAAAAAAGAAAGAAGAACCTGAATGGTTGTTGGATTTTAGATTGAATGCTTTTCGTAAATGGCAAAAAATGACCATGCCTACATGGGCTCATTTGAATATTCCTAAAATAGATTTTCAAGATATAATTTATTATTCTGCACCAAAAAATAAATTTGACCCTAAAATTACAGAAATGGCTGATAAGTTGGGAATCTCTCAATCTGAAGTCAATAAATTATTAGGATTAGATGTAGTTGTTGATAGCTCATCTGTTATTACAACTCAACAAAAAGAATTGGCGAAAATTGGAATAATTTTTTCTTCTTTCTCCGATGCTGTGAAAGAACATCCCGATTTAGTAAGAAAATATTTAGCTTCTGTTGTTCCTTATAGTGATAATTATTATGCTGCATTAAACTCCGCAGTTTTTAGTGACGGTTCTTTCTGTTTCATTCCGAAAGGTGTTCGTTGTCCAATGGAATTATCAACATATTTTAGAATAAATTCTAAGGGAACAGGTCAGTTTGAAAGAACTTTAATAATTGCCGAAGAAGATAGTTTTGTTAGTTATATGGAAGGCTGCACAGCTCCGCAAAGAGATGAAAATCAGTTACATGCTGCTATTGTAGAAATTATTGCCCTTGATAATGCAGAAGTAAAATATGCTACTGTCCAAAATTGGTTTCCAGGAGATAAAGACGGTAAGGGAGGAATTTTTAATTTCGTTACAAAACGAGGATTATGCAAAGGAGTAAATTCAAAAATTTCTTGGGTACAGGTGGAAACAGGTTCTGCAATTACTTGGAAATATCCTAGCACAATTTTAAAAGGCGATAATTCTGCTTCGGAATTTTATTCTGTAGCTGTCACCAGAAACTATCAACAGGCAGATACAGGAACAAAAATGATACATATCGGAAAAAACACTAAAAGCCGAATTGTTTCAAAAGGAATTTCTGCAGGTAAGAGCGAAAATTCATATCGCGGTATGGTGAAAATTGCTACTACGGCTGAAAATGCTCGAAATTTTTCTCAATGCGACTCTCTGCTATTTGGAAATAATTGTGGAGCTCATACTTTCCCTCTCATCGAAGTAGGTAATAATTCTGCTATTGTAGAACACGAAGCTACAACTTCAAAAATTAGTGAAGAACAAATTTTTTATTGTAATCAAAGAGGAATTTCTACTGAAGATGCTATGGGACTTATTGTAAATGGTTATGCAAAAGATGTCTTGGCTCGTCTTCCAATGGAATTTGCAACTGAAGCCAGAAACTTATTACAGATGTCACTAGAAGGTTCTGTTGGTTAATATGTCGGTTGATACTAAGCAAATTATTGACTTTGATAATATCTCAATTCAATCAATGCCATTTCTTGATGAAATCGTTGATCATCTGCATAATTATCCCGATGAAATTAATAAACAAGTTTTACTGTCGGTAAAAAACGAAAAAAACTCTTGGCTCTCAGCATGGGTATTATCTAAATATATAGAAAAATATCCGAATTCATTTGATAATCATGCAAAATTTTTTGTTGATAATATCACCAATGTAAGTAGAGAAGGACAAATTCGACAATTGCTTATTATATTGCGAAATACAAGCTTAGACGAAATGCAAAGCTCTTTAATCTATGATTTTTGTTTTTCTCTTTTTGAAAACAATAAATTACAATCGTCTTTGCGCTGCCATGCCTTTTTATTTATGTGGGAATTTGCTCAAGACTATCCTGAATTAAAAGCAGAGTTGTCTTTAATGTTCGATAGATATAAGGATTGTTTGTCGACTGGTATACGTCATTCTATTGAAAGAGTAATTCGAAAAACAAAATAATAACGAAAATTTTCAAGATAAACTTTATTTGGCTTTTATGAACTGTAGATTATTTTATCTGACAGCAATAATTAATTGTCTCTTTTTACTTCGATAGCAATAATTTCAATTTTACGTTCTCGCGAAGCCGCAGGATTGTAAATCGAATTTCTCGGATCATTCGGATCATCACTTACTTTCCCGTCAGAGAGTGTTTTTCCAAATGCAACAAAACTATAAACAATTTGCTTTTTGTCAATATACGGGCGGAAGTATCCTGATTCAAAATTATCAAAATAATTCACCAAACTAGAAATTCTTCGCTTTGCCAAATTATTATTGTATGCAACGGTATTTAATGGACTTGTATAGCCTTTAATAGTAATATCTATTTGTTGTCCTTCTGATAATAATTCTTTTAACAGAATGGCAAATTCATTTAATTTTTGGTAGTTTCTTTGAACAAGTTCAAAAAAACTGTCTATACTGTCTATAGCAATTTGTTTTTCTGTTTTTTGCAGTCCTGAAGAGAAAAAATCGGCGAATTTTTCTTGCTTTTTAACATAATCATAAAACAAATCCACATAATCATCATTCGTAACAGTGTCCCAAGAATTTGGAACAGGATAGTCGTTGTCGAAATATAAAGTTATTGGAATTAAATATTTTATTCTATCGGTAAGCTTTTCTACAATGATTTCTTTTTCTTTAATGGTATCGACAATAATATTTTTCTCGATTTCAAATCTGTAAATATCGTTACAACAACTTTGTTCTTTAACATAAAATGATGATTTACGGTTGCTTGCCAGATAAGCCATTCCAACGTCGTGAGAAAGTGTAAAATATAAATCGTTTTGAGCCGAATTTATAGGATATCCTAAATTTTCAATTTTTGACCAATTTGAAAAATCGGTTTTTACCTTAAAAATATCATATCCACCCATATTTAGATATGAGTTGCTGCTAAAATATAAAATTGAATCTTGAATATCATAAAAAGGTGAAATCTCATTTCCAATAGTATTAATTATAGAGCTTGTATCGATGAAATTTTTATACATATCATCATTCACAATTGGTCTTCCGATATTTCTGATAGTTCCGACAGTACTGTCATTTATTAATTCGGCAATATAAATATCATAACCTCCTTCTCCGGTAGGTCTGTCAGAGGAAAATAATATATATTTTTTATTGTTAAAATTTTCTAATAGTTTCCCTTGTGTTGTATTGTATTCTTCAATATTTATATTAATTAAAGGTTGGGGATTTTCCCATTTGTTATTTTCAAATTTTGAATAATATATATTTGAAATATTATTCTCTGTGATAGTGAAATAGGCAAAATTATTTTTCTTATTTAAAATTAAATTTGAAATCTCTTTTTCCACAACATTTATTGAAGAATCGAAAACTGTAGAAGAGAATGAGTCGTAAATATAAATTTTAGATTGGAAGTTATTTATTTCCTCATTTGGTTTAATCGATGAAAAAATTAAATTTCCCGCTGGTAGAATGAAAGGGGCAAAGTCGCTATACACAGAATTTAATGAGCTGTCGCAATGAATAATATCTATTGGTAGAGGTCTGTTTTGGCTTTTCCAAGCAAACTCACAATTAATTATTTCTTTTTTGGCAATTTCTTTTAATAAAGTATCATTAGTATTTTGCTTTAAGAAAGAACTGAAATAAAATTGAGCTTTTAAAAACTCCTCGTTAGACTTTAACATTTGAGCGTAATAAAAAAAAGCATCAGGATATTTTGAAGGATATTTATCACAAAGAATTTTATAATATTTTGCTGAGGTTATGTAGTCGTTATCAAGTCTGGCATATTCGGCAATTTTCAGGATAACGTCATGTTGTCGTTTATCGAGATTATAGCATTCTATCAATAACTTTGTAGCTCCATAATAATTATTATTGTAAAATTCCATTTCGGCAGTAGCTCTCAATGATTTTATTTCTCTTGTTTGTGAAAACAACAAATTAAGAGAAGTCAACAGAAATAATAATAAAAAGAATAGTTTTATTTTCATTTTCGTATTTTATAAAAAATCAGGGCATTTACGATAATATGGAGACTCAATTTTTTTAGTGCGAGAGAAAATATAAATCAAAGAAAGTTCTAATCCTCCTTTTCCTTTACTGATATTTGTGAGTTTTGAAAAATTTATGTCGTAGTTAATAAGTAATTGAATATTTTGATATTTCCCGCCGAAACAAATAATAGCAGCATCTTTGGCTCGACACATCAAAGCAAAATATAATGCTTGAAAAGAAACTGGAGAGTGTTCGTATTTTAGCATAGCACCAAAATTATATTCGGTATATTTTTGCTGGAACATAAAATGAAGCATTGGTTCAACAAATAATTGTTCATTGATTCTTATATTTGCTCCTGTTGTGACTATATATTTTATTGGCAAAAATCTATCTGAATTTTCCGAAAAACTTTTTTTAGGTTGGTTTAAGTGAAAAACAGAAAATCCCAAGTATGGCTTAAAATTAGGATTCCCGTTATAAATAAAATTGGAACCTAAAGAAATATCGAAATAATTTATCCTTGAATTTGCAAAATTTTCATCAGGATTGATATTTGAGTTGAAACTGTTATTAACATATTGATTGCCAAATGTTAATCTTGAAAAATTTATATTTTGGAAAAAATACCCGGGAGCTATTGCAACTCCTAAAAGAATATTACCAGCTTTATTACAAGGAAAATAATATCCAGCATTTAATATTATTTGATTTGTCATTAAATCTCCCGATCCTGCAATATCAGTGTTTACTTGAAGTCCAATTCCGGAAATAGATTTTTTTATAAGAAAATTGTCAAAACCAGCATCAAAAGATAATGAAAATGTTCTATAAGCATCGGCAAAAGACAGCCATTGGTTCTTATTATTCAGCACAAAACGATAATCACCGTCGAAATTCCCTGTGTTAGCAGGGTTGCTATTTAATGGAGATGCAAAAAACTGACTATAATGGATGTCTTGCGAATAAGCATTATAGATTAATAAAAACATTAATAAAAACAATATGTATTTTTTCTTATTAAACACAATGATTTTTATAAATTAATTATTTACTAAATTACATTTTTTTTTATAATAATAATAATTATTTCATATCTTTCGTTTTTAAAAAACAAAAAAAATAAAATGATAATTTATAAATCCGAAAAAACTGATCCTTATTATAATTTAGCACTTGAAGAATATTTATTTAATAATTTAGATAAATTAGATAATGAAGTTATATTAATAACCAGAAATGTTCCTTCAATTTTATTGGGATATAATCAAAATGCACTAGCAGAAATAAATTTAATTTACTCAAAGCAATCAAATATTAAAATTGCCCGTCGTGTTACCGGTGGAGATACAATCTACCAAGATTTGGGAACTTTTAATTTTTCGTACATACTTCATGATAAAGATAACGATGTTCATAATTTGTCTGTTGTTGAAGGATTTTTCATTTCTTTTTTCAAGAAGATTTTTAATTTAGATGTAAATTTTTCTATTACAGGCAGAGTTATCTTAAACGGAAAACGATGTGGCGGTTATACAAAAATTAAAAAAGACGACAAAATACTTGTTCATGGTACTTTGTCTTTTAATCAACAAAAAGATTTTCTTCTACAAGCAAAAAAAATTCGTTCCGAAGAGTTTTTGAAAATGAGAAAAAAGTATACAACTATTTCCGCCAATTTATTAGAAGAAATGTCTGTAGATACTTTTGAAAAACATTTTGTTGGATATATCAATTATTTATTTCCTCGTGCAATTGAAAAAGAATTACCCGAAGATGCAAGTACAGAAATTCAAAAACTCATTGACGAAAAATTTTCAACTTGGAATTGGATTTACGGTGAAGTTATAGATGCTAATTTTGAAAACAAAATATCAACAATTTCCGGAAATATACAAATACTAATGAACATTAAAGATAATGTTATTGATAAATGTAAAATTTATGGAGATTTTTTCTCTAATGCAGATGTACGAGAATTGGAAAATATTATTAATGGCTGCGAATATTCAAAAGAAAAAATGAAAGAAAAAATTGCTGATATAAGAATTGACGATTATATTTTCCATCTAGAAAAAGATAAATTTATTGATTTATTCTTTAAGAATCAAGAAAATGAATAATCCATGATCTGTCATGTGTTATTTCATTAAAAAAGCATTATAATTTAATATTAAACTTGAATGAGAATTATCATTATTGAAGATGAGATTGTTGCTGTAAAAAATTTACAACTAATATTAAAAGATATTTCTGAAGATATCGAGGTAGTTGAAATTTTTGACAGCATTAAGGATGCTGTAAATTATTTAAAGAAATCTCCTGAAGTGGATTTATTATTCTTGGACATTCAATTGTCAGATGGTATCTCTTTTGAAATATTCTCTCAAGTTGACATTAATATCCCTGCAATTTTTGTAACTGCTTATGATTATTATGCAATAGAGGCTTTTAAAATTAACAGCATCGACTATATTTTAAAACCGGTTAGAAAGGAAGATATTGAACGCGCTATCAATAAATATAAAAATTTAAATCAAAACGACAGTACTTCTTATTCGTTAAAAGTTAATGAAGCAATAAAAAGTGAGCTGTTTTTAAATACTTTATTGATACCTTATAGAGACAAATTAATGTTAATATCTGTGGATAATATTTTATTTTTTTATACGAAAAATGAAAAAACTGTTATTTGCACTTCTGACGGACAAAATTATAACTACGATAAAACATTAGATTATTTAATGCAAAAGTTAAATAAGAATAATTTTTTCAGAGCAAACAGACAGTTTATTATTTCACGTCAATCTATAAAAGATATTAACATCTGGTTTGGTAGTCGATTGTCGATAAATTTAGTTGTACCAATGTCAGAACGAATTATTATAAGTAAAGCAAAAGTTCCTGATTTTAAAACCTGGATTAGTTATTCTTATTAATAATTGCTTTTCAATTTCTACAATAATATTTTAAATAATTCCAAATTTTAATAAATCCCTATTAATAAACTTTTGTTTATTTTTTTTCTAATTATGATTCTAATAACGTATTAATAATAACTTAGTTGAAATAATCGAAACTGTTATTATTGTTGATTTTTCTCATATTATTTAACATTTTTTTTATTGTTATAATCCAAATACAATAAATAATAAATAAATAAATGTTACATTTGTATTAATAGTCTTATGAAAGTAATATCAATTGGACGTATCAAGGATAATGATGTTTGTATATACGACCCGAAGGTTAGTCGTCATCATTTGCAATTAATTTATGATGATGATAACCGTATACGTATTATTGATTTAGGTTCAAAGCACGGTACTTTTGTAAATAATGAACGAATAAAGGGAGAGCATTTTTTAGAGGAAGAAGATGTTGTAGTTATAGGAAATACAAAAATTCCTTGGCAGTCGTATTTAAAAAAAGACATTGTAAAAAATTCTCAAAAGGTTTTAAAAACTAAAAAACTTATTATCACATTATCATCAGCTCTAATAATAGTAACAATATTATTGGTATTTTCTTTAATAAATATTTTTCATATTAAGCATAAAAATTCTGAGGATAAAATTAATGTCGCAAATTATGAAGAATATGACAATGGAGCGAATTATAAGAAAGAGAAGTGGGAACTTTTTTTTACAGGACCTGATGCAAGAAAGATGAAACAATTGGTGGATGCTTGTGATTATTTAAATCCCTTAGTAAGAAATACCGCTGTGGCAATAGCAGGGAAACAACCGGGCACATTCAATTTCATGCAAATATGTGAGATTTTTGATTCTTGTATGAACTCTTGGAATTATGTTAATGATCCCAAAAATTTAGATTATTACGCAAAAGCTTCCGAATCAATTCAAAATGGGTTTAATGGCGATTGTGACGATTTTGCTATTTTAGTTTATTCTATGATTCTTTCGATTGGAGGAGATGCTCGTATCAATTTTGCTTTCGGTGAGAATGGTGGTCATGCATTCACAGAAGTTAATATTTCAAATTTCGATGAAAAAAAAGTATTATTATATCTAAATGAGCGATATAACAACATTAGTATTCCCGATAGCCTATGTGCAGACAGTATTCTAAACGACAGTGCTTTGTTGAGAAGCTTTGTTCTAAATGATTCTATAAATGAAAATAGCGATACTATATTAGTATGTAAAAATCCTATTTCAAAAATATGGTTTAGAGACGATGAGGACGGCAATAAATGGTTGAATTTAGATTGGCAAGACAAGACAAAACATCCAGGAGGGAAATATTTTAAGTGGGAACGAGGAAATATTTTTTATGTGAAAGAGAAAAAAGTTGTTGGATTTGAAAATTAGTGGTCTTGGAAATCGAAAAATTATTATATTACAAAAGTATTTCTATCATTGGTACAGAAAAGAATACCGGAAAAACCGAGTGTTTGAATTTTGTTTTGCAGAAATTGCAAAATTTCAATAAAACAATTGCTGTTACCTCTATTGGAGTTGATGGAGAAAATGTTGATATAGTTACCCGTACTCATAAGCCTGAAATAGAATTGTTTCCTGATAATATTTTTATTACGAGTGAAACTCATTTTCGTCAAAAAAAAATTGATGCGGAAATTCTTAATATCTCTGAGCGACAAACTTCGTTGGGAAGGTTAATTACAGCACGTGCAAGGAGTAGGGGAAAAGCAATTCTTTCGGGGCCTTCAAATAGTGCTTGGCTGAAAGAAGTTCTAGATTCGATGAATGATTATGGCGTTGACCTGAGTATTGTTGATGGTGCAATTTCCCGAAAATCATTAGCGGCTCCAAATATTACAGATGCTTTTATTTTAAATACCGGAGCTGCATTTTCTGCAAATATTAATACTCTTATCAAATCTACAAAGTTTTTATTGGATTTGATTAATATTGCTACTTGTCCAGAAAAATTACATAATATTTTGTCAGAACTGAAAAATATTGGAATATATGCTGTTGATGAAAAAAGACTTTCTGTTATTGCCTTAAATGTTAAAAGTTCTTTCTTTTTTGAAGAACAAAAAAATGATATCTTAAAATATAAAACTTTATTTGTAAATGGCTTGATTACGAATAAATTGATAGATTTTCTTAGGATTCAAAAAGACGTAAAAGAGCGTAATTTGATAGTTTCTGATTTTACAAAAATATTTGTATCTCCGGAAAATTTTTATGCTTTTAAAAATGTAGGAGGAAATATCTTTAGTTATTATACCCCCAAATTACTGGCCGTTTGTGTTAATCCAACTTCTCCAAGTGGCTTTTCGTTTAATTCTGACGATTTAGTAAAAAAAATGAAAACAGAACTTAACATAGATGTTTTTGATATAAAAAAAAATGAAATATAATTTTGATAAAATTATCGATAGAGAGAATACTAATTCAGTAAAGTATGATTTACGAAAAATAGTTTTTCACAACGAAGTTGCGATACCTATGTGGGTTGCAGATATGGATTTTGAAACTCCCGATTTTATATTGGATTCAATTTTTAAACGTTGTGAGAATCCCTGTTTTGGTTATTCGTTGTTGCCTAAAGAGTTTAAATCTTCTTTGATAAATTGGCAAAAAAAATTGCACGATTGGGATATTGATGAAAAACATTGTGGTTATGTTCAAGGCATAGTACCAAGTTTATCTTTTATTGTTCAAATATTTTCTGAATCTGACGATGAGGTTATCATACAAGAACCTGTATATCATAAATTTAAAGATGCAGTAGTAAAAAATAATCGAAAATTAATTGTCAATCCTTTAAAGGAAGTTGATGGAAAATTTGTTATGGATTTTGAAGATTTTGAAAAGAAAATTTCAAAAAAAACAAAATTACTTTTATTGTGCAATCCTCATAATCCGGGGGCAAAAGTATGGTCGGAAGATACTTTAAAGAAATTATCTGATATTTGTTATAAAAATAATATCATTGTAATTTCAGACGAAATACATGCAGACATGACTTTTTTGCCAAACAAGCATATTCCTTTTGCAAAAGTTTCTGATGAAGCAAAGTATAATTCTATTACATTAACTGCACCTACAAAAACATTTAATATGCCGGCACTGCAAACTGCTGCTTATATTATTCCAAATGATAATTTAAGAAAACAGTTCGAAAGTTTTTTAGATAGAAATGAGATTTATAATGGAAATATATTTGGTCAATTGGCTTCGATAGCAGCATATACTCATGGTTATGATTATCTCAGTGAGTTACTTTCATATTTAAAAGGGAATATAGATTTTGTATTAGATTATATAGAAAAAAATACTCCAGAAATCGTTCCCATGAAACCGGAAGCTTCTTTTTTGATATGGCTGAATTGTGAAAAAATGGGCTTATCGGATGCTGATTTGATGGATTTTATGTTAAATAAAGTGGGGATAGCATTAAATGCCGGTACAATATTTGGAAAATTTGGCGATAATCATTTGAGAATGAATATTGCTTGTCCGCGTTCAATATTGATAAGAGTTTTAGATAAACTTTCAGAGGAATTACACAAAAAATAAAAACCATATTTAAATATGGTTTTTATTTTATAAATATGAAAAACAATTTGATTAATAAATTACAGAAATGCTTCCTGTAAATTTTCTTTCCTTAACACCTTGAGTTTTAATTACATACAAATAAGTTCCGGTAGGAACAAATTTGGATTTGTATTTTCCGTCCCATTTGGGGTCGGAGAGGGTTGTAGATTTATAAAGGAGTTGTCCCCATTTATTGAAAACCATTACTTCATAACTATCAACCAATTCAAGGCCTTCAATTTTCCAAGTGTCGTTAATATTATCTCCGTTTGGTGTTATTGCAGTAGGAATTAGCAGGCAGTCTTCAAAATTATCATCAATTTTCACTTTATTGAAAATAGATTGACATTCATTAAAGTCTTCAATAATCAAATCATAAGTTCCTGCAACCATATATTGCAATGTGGAATCGTTATATTCGACTTCGTTAATAAAATATTTATAAGGAGGTACGCCACCAATAAGATCAACAATAATAGAACCATCTTTAGAATCTCTACAACTTGGAGCAGAAGTAGCTAAATTTACTTCAACTTTTGAAGGTTCGTTTATTGTAACACTTGTAGTGTGTTTACATTGATTATAGTCGCTAACTTCAATATTATATGTTCCGGGTCTAAGATCTGAATAGCTGCTCAAATATTTTTTAAAATTAATACCAGAGCTTACAACAAATTGGTATGGTCTTATTCCTCCTGTTGGGGTAATATTTAAAAAACCGTTATTTTGTCCGTTGCACAAAATGTCTTTGTACTCAAAATTCATAATAAATTGATCCGGTTGGTTTACATAATTTGTATTAGTAATTGAACAGCCGTTTCCATCTGTAACGGTTATTGTATATGTTCCTGCAGCAAGGTTATAGATTGAATCAAGGTTACTTGTAAAAGTATTAGATGAATTACTCCAACTGTAAGTATATGGTAATATTCCGCCTTCTGCTTTTGCGAAAAGATTTGCTGTTTCTTCGCCGTAGCATTTTATTGTTCCTGTTTGTTCTACTGAAACTTTTAATAATGGAATTTGATTAATCGTTATTGAAGATGTAGAAATACAATTATTTTTATCTGTAATTGTATAAGTATAAGAGCCTGCCGGTATATTAAAAATACCTGTTCCTTCATATGGCAAAGTTCCACCATTGGCAATAACTTCAATTTGTGCCAAATCGCCATTACACATTATTGGTTCATTGATTACGATATTTGAAGTTAATGGTTCAGGAATTGTGATTGTAACTGTATCTATAGTCCTACAAAAATTTATTGTATTGGTAACAGTAACAGTATAAGTACCTGCATCGGTAAAAGTGTTTATACTTTGGTTTGGTTGATAACCGCCACTCCACAAGTAAGTGTTTCCTCCTGATGCAGTTAATGTTAGTGTGGTTACTGAGCAGTTAAGGTCAAAATTTCCAGTATTACTACTTATTGTAACTGTTGGCGCAAGTGTATTTTCGTTTATTACAATTCCTGTTGAAGCCGTACAACCGTTTGTTAGGTTTGTAACTGTTACAATATAATTACCGCTTGAACTTACTGTAATATTGTTAGTAGTACTTCCATTGCTCCATAGATATTCGTCACTTCCCGATGCTGATAGTGAAATTGTTGGGTTTGCACAAGAAATGAGATTTGTATTGGAATTGTTTATTATTGTGGCTGTTGGAAGGTTTTGGTCGAATGTGATATTTAAATCAGTAGAATATGTACATCCGTTTGTATTATCTGTTACAAGAAGGGTGTAATTATTATTTACGTAGAACGTGTTATTTGCTGTATTTGGAGTTGCTCCGCCGTTCCATTGGTATGTATAGATTCCGTCGCCTGAAACTATTGCGTCAATGCTACTATGAATACAATTTATCATTGTTCCGTCGGGCGTGTCTATCGTTATAGATGGGATGGTAGTATTTTCATCGATAGTAATAGACGATGATGCAGTACAAGTATTTGATGTAACAGTTACAGTGTAAGTTCCTCCTGTTGTTACAGTATTTGTATTTGAATTTGCTGCAGTATTATTCCAATGATAAGAATAAGTACCACTTCCATTTGTAGCATTAGCAGTAATTGTTGATGAAGCGTTGTTACAATCTATCAATGAGGTATTTGCAGAACAGCTTACTTGAGGAATATCGTTTACTGTTATTGTAATAGGAATACGGTTAGAATAGCATGTTTGTACAACAGT
>CAZBPT010000033.1:0-22176 GCA_964493875.1 uncultured Bacteroidales bacterium
AACGTGGCTTTAATTAATATTAAATAATAGATTAAATTTTATCTAAAGCTTGTTCCAAATCAGCCATGATATCTTCACAATCTTCGATACCTACAGAAAAACGAACAAGACCATCTGTAATACCTGAAGCAAGACGATCTTTTTGAGACATACTTGCGTGAGTCATTGAAGCAGGGTGTTGAATCAAAGTTTCAACGCCACCTAGAGAAACAGCCAAGAAAGCAAGTTTTACATTATTTTGTAAAATTTCACCTGCTTTAATGCCACCTTTTAGTTCAAAACTAATCATTGTACCAAAAGCTCTTTGTTGTTTTTTAGCTAATTCGTGTTGTGGGTGAGATTTTAATCCCGGATATTTTACCCAAGCAATTTTTGGATGTTTTTCGAGCCATTCAGCAATACGTTGTGCAGATTGTGTAGCTCTATCAACACGCAAAGACATAGTTTTTACACCACGGCTTACCAAGAAAGCTTGATGTGGATCCATATTGCAACCCATGTAAACCATAGTTTGACGTAATAATTTATATACTTGAGGATCTTTAGCAACAACAACACCACCAACAATATCGGCATGGCCATTGATGAATTTTGTAACTGAGTGAAGAACAACATCAGCACCTAAATCTAACGGATTTTGGATATAAGGAGAACAGAAAGTATTGTCAACGCAAACCAAAATATTATGTTCGTGAGCTAATTTACTGATTGCTTCAATATCACTCAATACAATAGTTGGGTTTGTAGGAGTTTCTATATATATTAGTTTTGTATTTGGTTTAATAGCTTTTTTAATATTTTCAAGCTTTGATGTATCAACAAAATCTGCTTCTACACCAAAACGAGAGAAATCACGAACCAAAACAGAACGGCTAGGACCATACATAGCGTCTGTTGTAATGATATGTGCTCCTTGTGATAATAAAGCCATATAAACAGTTGTAACAGCAGCCATTCCACTTGCTACTGCAATACTCCGATAACCATTCTCTAATTGTGCAATTTTTTCTTCCAATGCATTAACTGTAGGATTTCCCATACGAGTGTAGATATAACCCGGAATTTTTCCAGCAAAGCGATCAGCACCTTGTTGTGCATCTTCAAATGCAAAAGTTGATGTTTGATAAATAGGCATAATAGCACTTCCGAATGCGTCTTCATAATCGCCTCCATGAACTAGTTTCGTATTAAAACCTTTATTTTTTGTATCCATTTCTATGATTTTTAATTTTTTTTACAAAAATACAAATTTTTTTTTATAAATTTGTATTTATTAATAAAAAAATCTTTTAATCTATAAATAATGAACAAATCTTTTATCAAAAAGTCGCTTCCTTATGTTGTTGCAATCGTGTCTTTTTTAATACTAGCAGCTATTTATTGTTACCCTTTATTTGAAGGTAAAGTTTTGCAAATGGGAGATTTATATACTTCCAGATCAATTTCTCGAGAAGCAAGTGAATACAATAAAACTCATGATGGAGAATATACATATTGGACTAATTCTTTATTTTCTGGTATGCCGACATACCAAATATCATATCCAAGTACATCAAAAAACATTACCAACTCAATATACAAATTTTTTCATTTATATATAGCAAATGCCTATAGACCAATTGGACTAATCTTTTTCTACTTCGTGGCATTTTTTGTTTTATTAAATGCTTTTGGAATTAATAAATGGTTAAGCATTGGAGGGGCAATTGCAATTTCCCTATCATCATATTTTTTCATAATAATTCCTGCGGGACATATATATAAAGCCGATGCTATTGGCTGTATGGCTTGTGTTGTAGCAGGTTTTTATTTGCTATACAGAAAAAAATATTTATGGGGAGTTCCTCTTGTGATGATTTTTTCTTCAATAGGAGTAATACGCCACCCACAAATGGCATATTATTATTTTTTGATGCTCGGCATATTTTTTATTGCCGAATTAATTATCCATATAAAAGAAAAAAAATTAAAATCGTTTTTTTTAAGCTCTGGACTATTTGTTGCAGCACTGTTTATTGGTTTAGGAACAGAATATGGAGCAATTAGCACAAATAGAGATTATGTTAAAGAAAGCATGCGTGGAGGTCATTCTGAAATTAGTAGCAATTCCGGCGATGCCAACAACGAAAAAGGATTAAGCTATGAATATGCATCTGCGAATTGGAGTTACGGGAAAATGGAAACAATGACACTTCTAATACCAAATTTTTATGGCGGTGCCAGTGGCTACGATTTACCTGAAAAATCAAACACTTATGAAGCTCTTGTAAATAATGGAGTTCCAAGAAGTGAAGCAAAAAATTATATTAAATCTCTTCCTATGTATTGGGGGCCACAATCTTTTACTTCGGGGCCGGTTTATGTAGGCGCTATTATTGTTTTTCTATTCGTCTTCGGGCTAATAATTGTGAAAGGGCCTTACAAATGGGCAATTCTCGTTGCCACTATTTTTTCCATTCTATTATCATGGGGAAGTAACTTCACTATTTTATCGAAATTCTTTTTCAATTATTTTCCTATGTACAATAAATTTAGGGCGATGTCATCTATTTTGGTAGTTGCAGAACTATGTATTCCGCTATTGGCATTCTTGTCAATAAAAACAATTTTAGACAACAATACTCCAAAAAAGAAAATTCTCATGGCAAGCTATATTTCTTGTGCAATTACCGCTGGAACATGTATCATTTTTGCATTATTTGGACCCTCTTTATTTTCTTTTAGTGCTGAAAGCGATGCTGCTAATTTAGGAAAAATGCCACAATGGTTTATTAGTGCAATTCAAGACGACCGAAAGTCTTTGCTTCGTAGCGACGCTTTACGCTCATTCATTTTCATAATTCTAGCAATGACAACAATGATATTTCTGGCATCTAAAAAAGTAAAAGCATGGATTCCCCTTTCAATTTTGTCCTTACTTATTGTTGCAGATTTATGGCCTGTAAATCGCCGTTACTTCGGTAAAAGTCAATATATTTCTGCAAAAGAAGAAAAACTATATTTTGCAAAAACCGATTATGAAGAAAAATTATTAAAAGATAAAACACATTTCAGAGTTTTTACAAACGACAATCCTTTTAATAATGCCAGAACATCATACTATCTGAAATCTATCGGAGGATATCACGGAGCAAAATTAAGAAGATATCAGGACTTAATTGAACAACATTTGTCAAAGAACAATTTTAATGTTTACAATATGTTAAACACTAAATATTTCTTGATTAAAGATAATAAAACCAATAATACAAAAATATTTCCTAACAATGATGCATTAGGAAACGCTTGGTTTATTGATACATTAAAAATTGTAAATTCTCCCGATGAAGAAAGCAATGCTCTTAATAAAATAAATCCACGAACGACTGCAGTTACGGACAGCAGCTTCAAAAAATTTGTAAATTCAGATATTTCTATAACTGCTCACGACAGTACTGCCAATATTACACTAACGAAATACGAAGCAAATCTTTTAGAATACGATTCGTACTCAAATACAGACAAAACGGCAGTATTCTCTGAAATATACTATCCCAACGGTTGGAAAGCATATATTGATTCAAAACCAGTAGAACACTTCAGAGTAAATTATGTTCTTCGTGCTTTAAATATTCCGTCAGGAAAACATCAGATAAAATTTGAATTTAAACCCGATTCCGTTGAAAAAGGTAACAAAATTTCTCTCAGCTTTGTTATACTTATGTTGTGTATAACTCTTTCCTGTATTGCCATCCCTATTGTAAGACATTTTACAATTATAGAAGACGATAAAGAAACATCAACGAAAAATATTCAGTAAATAATAAAATGAAAAATATTGCGGTAATATTGGCCGCCGGCTCAAGTAAAAGATTTGGCAAAAATCCAAAATTGCTTTCTTCAATTTACGGAAAAACAATATTTGAATATTCTGTTGATGCTTTTGAAAAGAACAAAGCTATTGATTCCATAGTTATTGTTACGAATCCGACATTATTGAAAAAATTTCAAGCTATTGCAACAGAAAGAGAATGGAAGAAAATAAATCGTTTTTTGATAGGTGGGAAAGAAAGATATGAATCAAGTCTGGTCGCAGTTAGGACTTTTATTTGTGAAAAAGATTGCAATCTAATATTTCACGATGCAGCTCGTCCTCTCGTTAGCCAAAGGATTATCGATGATGTTGTTGAAAGTTTAAAAACTCACTCTGCGGTTGATACGGCAATTCCGGTAACTGATAGTTTAGTGATTGTGAACGAGGCAAAACTAATTACTGAAGTACCCGACCGTAGCAAATATTATCGTAGTCAAACCCCACAAGCTTTCAACATAAAAGTTATTGAAAAAGCTTTCAAAGCAGCAATCGCGGACAAAAATTTTACCGCAAGCGATGATTGTGGAGTTGTAAAAAATTACCTAAAAAATGAGAATATTTATATTGTTGCCGGTGAAGAAAGAAATATCAAGATAACCTACTTAGAAGATTTAAATTATTGTGAATTTCTTTTAGCAAAGGGGGAATAAAAATAAGAGCGACAAACGGGATTCGAACCCGCGACCCTTAGCTTGGGAAGCTAATGCTCTACCGACTGAGCTACTGTCGCATAACAGACACAAAGATAATTGTTTTTCCTAAAATATAAAAAATTATTTTTTATTGAAGATATAAGATAATATTTTATAATAGAGTTTTGCCGTTAAAAATTCCGATATTTTATTCGTCTCCATTGGAGCTAATTCGACAATATCAAAAGCGACAATATTTTTTTGTTCTACTAGTAATCTTAGTAATTTAATAACATCATACCAAAATAAGCCACCAGGCTCTGGAGTTCCTGTTCCTGGGCAAACAGAAGGGTCAAAACAATCCAAATCTATTGTAAGATAAACATTATCACCTAATTTATCAATGACCAATTGTTGCCAATCTTTCTTATTCACAATATCATCAGCAAAAAACATTTTTTCTTTATTCATAAAAGGGAGTTCAGAAATGTCGGAACTTCTTATTCCCACTTGCACCAAATTGGTAGTTTTGCTTGCACGGTGCATGGCACAAGCATGGTTAAATTCAGAATCAAGATATGATTCTCTTAAATCTGAATGTGCGTCTAATTGCAAGACAGAAAGATTATCATATTTCTGAGCAAATGCATCAATAGTAGCAATACTAACAGAATGCTCCCCTCCTATCATTGTAAACAACTTACCTGTATCAATAATTTCTAGTGTTTTTTTTCGCAATTGTTGGAACATTATCTCCGGTTTTTCATCGCAAATCAAAGGTTCATACAAGAAAACTCCTTGTGTATAAACTTCGCTATCAGTTTCCAAGTCGTAGAGTTCCATATTCTCAGAAGCTTCGAGAAAAGCCTCGGGACCATTATCGGCACCTTTTCCCCAGGTTGACGTAGCATCATAAGGAACAGGCAATATAACTATTTTTGAATTTTCAAAACTTGCATATTCTTCGGGAATGCCGGCATAAGTTCTTTGCATAATATATTTTTTAAGGGTAAAAAGAATTTTTTATTTGTTCAATTTTAAAAGAATTATTATTAACAATTACTGAAATAATGTCGAAACGTGTATTAGAATTAATATTATTTTTTTCGATATAAGCTTCTGCAGCTTGGATTAAAAATTTTTGCTTTTGCTTTGTAACAAAATCTTCGGGATTTCCCCAATAATTATCACTACGAGTTTTGACCTCTACAAAAACCAAATCGTTATTAGAATTATCAATAGCAATGATATCAACTTCTTTATGTTTATATCGCCATGAGAGTTCTAATAACGAGTAGTTATTTTTTAAAAGATAATCTTTGGCAAACAATTCTCCATTTTTACCTAAAATGTTATGTTCCGCCATTATAAATTATTATTTTACAACAAGTTTCAAAGGGTTATTGTTCTTTTTAGAATTTACAAAACGAACCAAATAATAACCTTTTTCCCATTTGTCACAATTTATAGAAACTGCATTAGAGCCTTTTTCTACATTTGTTTTGTAAACCAATTTACCGATAATATTATAAACCTCTACAGCACCATTTTCATTAAACTCGCCACTAACTGTGAAATTTGAAGTAGCAGGATTAGGATATAGAGACAAATTTGTAATATTACGATTAGGAGCAGAAACAGTTTGAGTAGAAAAATTTAAAGTAAATGTGATTTTATCATCAGGGCCGGCAAATGTGTAGTTCGTTCCTAAGAAAAGAGTGATATCAACACTTGCTGTTGTATTTGCTCCGTTATAATAAGAAATATCTGCATAAGCAACTTCATTAGGTTCAATAATAAATGAAGCAGTTTCCTCAGTTAGACTACAAGTTCCTGTAGAATTATTAGTATTTGGTGAACACAACTGAACTCTAGAAGTTGGATCTTCTAAATTTTCATTACTTTTTCTAATTTTATAAGTTTTATTTGAACCATCTAAATTTTTTATTGTAAACCAGAATTTATAATCTTTATATTCACTAGTCTGAATATTATAAGAAGCACCATTTGTTATTTGAGAAATTACTACAGAGTCAGTAATAGTGAAATCACCATTTACATCGGAAGTAACATTTAGTCTGTTTAATTCTACGTTTATTTGCGCCATTAAGCTGGAAACGAAGAAAGATAATCCTATAATAAAGTATAATTTTTTCATATTATTATTTTTTACAAAGTTAGTATTTTTTTTTTAATTTTTGTTGTTGTTTTAGTAAAAAAAATTTACAATAATTATACCAAAAAAAAGACAGCTTTTAGAGCTGTCTTTTTATAAATTATAAAAAATATTTTATTTAATAATCATAAGTTTTTTAACTGTCAAACCGGCATTACTGTTTACTTTTACAGAATAATTTCCTGCTTTCCAAGATTCTGTATTAATAGTTAAATTATTTTGTTGGCAATCAGTAGAAAATACCATTTGTCCAAGTTCGTTATAAACTTCAACGTGAGATATTTGTTCAGCATCAATTTGGAAAGAACTTGTTGCAGGATTTGGATATGATCTAACTTGTATATTATTATTTTCATCAAGAGAAACAGTAACAAAATTAATTTCTACATCTATTTCTGTATTAGGAGTTTCAAAGTCAGTAGTTTGAACGATAATTTTTCCTGTTCTTGTTGTTGGAGCTTCAGTAATATCAACAGCACCAAAATGGATATCGTCTTGAACAGCTTGTGAAGCATTTAGTGTGCCTGATGTAACAGCTGAATGAGACATCCAAGGTAAAACAGTACCACCATCAACTTCTGCATAAATATACCAGCTGGCAGTAAGATCAGGAGAACCATCATTAAGATGTTGCCAAGCTATACCTGTTTTAGAATAGTTTCCTTCGGGATTTGGAACAGTTTCGGTGTCGGTATAAGGAACTACCATTAGTGATGTATCTGTAGTTGAAGCTTGATATAATTTTAGAGATAACCAAATATCTGAACCATCGATTAATAAAGGAGAATCTAAAATAATTTCAATTTCTCCCTCTGCAGTAGGAGTAAAAGGTTGAGAATAAATTATATTAGAACCTGGACCTACATCAATCAAATTTCCCATACTGTAGAAAATTATTTCTGGATTCGCTGTAAGATTATCAACTTTACCGATACCAACATAAACCTTTCTGATTTGTTTTCCGATATGAGATTGAATATCTTCAGATTTAATTCGAGTAGCAACTTGTATCTCTGGAGAATTGCTAAAAAATATTCCTGAAAAATTTTCAGCCTGAATATTAAAATTATATAAATAACTAGTAGTATAAGAATTCATATCAGGTTCAGGAATATCATAAACGCTGATAATTCTATAATCTAGAGGAGATCCGCCTCCATTAGAAAGGAGAAGAGTATGGTCAGCACCTTCAGAAATTGATGCGTTTTTAATAATATCTCCTGCAGGATCAATAACAATAAAACCATCATTAGCAGCTGTTAATTCAGTAACTACAAAATTATCAACATAATAAGTACCAGCTCCATTATCAGGAGCGCCTGCGAATAAGTTAATAGAGCCTAATTGATTTAACCCGCTAGTACCATCAGAAGTGTAATGATAAAGCCATTTATGAATTTGAAATCCATCAATAGTAAAACTAGCAGAGTCTTCATCTAAATTAACGTCCATTGTAATATGAGCCCAATCGTCAACTACGTGAGCAAAAGCAATAGATGCACCGCCAACATCAAAATTACCTGAGCCGGCATTAGAAAAAAAGCATTCAAAAGCCCATTGTTGTCCGGGAGTAAAATAATGTTGCATGTTAAAATAACCACCTTCACCTGTTGAGGGAATAAAAATGTCCATATCAACCGAATAATGTCCTGTTGTTTGATTAGCAAAACGATAAATAATATCATTACTTCCGCTATTTGCAATCTTCAAAGAATTTGAAGGAGAAAGGGCTTGTTCTGTTGAGATAAGAGCATCTTCTGCAGAGCCGGGAGATATACTCCATGTTGTCCAATCTGTAGAATTTTGAACACATAATTGTTGGCCTGCAGTGTAGCTGTCAAAATTGTCCGAAAACAATATTGTTTGTGCATTTACTGCAATTAATGCCAAAAAGAAAGAAAATAATAAAATTGTTTTTTTCATAATATTAATAATTAAAGGTTAATAAATACAAATATATAAATTTTTTAATAAATAAAAAAGTTTTTTTAAAAGTGTATAAAAGTATATATTTGCAAAAATTGAAAAATGAAAAAGTTTTACTTGTTATTTTTAATAATTTTAAGCATTTGTGTAGAAAATATTTACTCACAAAATGATTATTACGTAGGGGTTAATGGATTATCAGGAGAAGAATTACGCAGTCAATTATGTACAATAATATCGAACAACTATTACAGCATCGGATATAGCAACAGAAAAGAACATTTATGCGAAATTGATGATACTCTTGGTTATTATTGGGATATATATTCAAATTGCAAGACAGAAAATTTTTTAATTTGCACCCCATTTGTAAGCAGTGGTAGTACAGACTGTGCCGGAGTAAATACAGAGCATGTTATACCACAATCATTTTTCGATGAGAACGAACCTATGAGAAGTGATTTATTTCACATATATCCTGTAAGTGCAAAAATTAACGGTGAGCGAGGAAATACTCCGTATGGAGACGCTATTGCTGGATTATCTGGACGTTGGGAACCACCATTAGATGAATATAAAGGTGACTTGGCAAGAACTTATTTTTACTTTGCAACTCGCTATAAAAACGTAATTACCGGTTGGGGGAATAGTTTTGATATGTTTTCAGGAAATAATTTATCGCAATGGACAATAACAATGTTGTTGCGTTGGCATCAAGACGATCCTGTATCACAAAAGGAAATTGACAGAAACAACAAAATATTTGATATTCAAAATAATAGAAACCCATTTATTGATTGTCCTTGTTTTGCAGAAAAAATTTGGGACAGTAATTACAGTGATGATTGCAACTGTTTCTCAGGTCCAGTATCTGCAGCAATGAATTCAATAAATGCCAAAATAAATATTTCTGACAATATCATCAATGTAACTATTGATAATCAAATAATTAACACTGTAACTATTTATGATATCACTGGGAAATCGGTGTATAACGAAAAAATCAATAATACAGTTATGACAAAAGATATTAAAGGAATAGAAAACGGCGTATATATTATAAACATAAAATTAGAAAACGGCGTTGAACATTCTGAAAGAATAATTAAATAATAAAAATACTATTATGTCGAAGAACAAAAATGCAGTATTACCCATAATGTTAGCCTTTTTGGTAATGGGTTTTGGTGATGTAGTTGGTCCAATGGTAAGTTTGGTAAAAGATAGTTTTCAGATATCAAACTTTGCAGCTCAGATTTTAACATTATCTGGTTTTATTATGTTTGGTCTCTTAAGTATTCCAATGGGAATTATTCAGAGTAAAATTGGAAAGTTCAAGGTTTTGGGATTAGGTTTGATAATTGCCTTTTTTGGATTATCTATTCCAATTATTGGAGGATTATATGGAGCAGAAGTTGCTGACATAGAGAACAAAAAATACATTCTATACTTACTATATTTTTCTGTATTATTATTAGGAGCCGGAGCAGCAATGCTTCAAGTTTCGGGGAATCCTGTAATGCGCGATGTATCCGCAGAAGGAAAATTTTCCAGCAATTTATCATTTGCACAATCAATAAAAGCGATAGGCACTTCATTGGGTTTTTGGATAGCTCCATTGGCAGCTTTAATAGGATTAAGTCAAGATTGGGGCTGGACAATACAGTTCCCTATTTATAGTGCAATAGTACTTTTGACTTTCCTTTTCGTTATAATGCAAAAAAGCAATAATAAGAATGTTATTGAAAATCCAGCAAGCATAAAATCCTGCATAAAAATATTAAAAAATCCTTATATTTTATTTATGATTATCGGGATATTTTGTTATGTTGGAGCAGAAGTTTCGATGAGTGCACAAGTGCCAATCTTAATGAAAGATATTTATCATTTCGACAAAATGGGATTATTGATTAGTTGGTCATTATTTATATTGCCGATATTGATAGGCCGTTTTTTGGGTGGCATTATTTTACGTTCTTTAGAAGCAAAGAAATTTTTATTATTCTCATCAATAATATCAATAATCGGTATCTCTTTATTGTTCTTCAACATTCAAACATTGGCATTTGTTGGAATAATATTAGTAGGCTTAGGATTTTCAAATATTTTCCCATTGATATTTTCCATCACCATTGACAAGAACCCTGAAAAATCGAATGAAATTTCTAGTTTAATGGTAACAGCAATTGTTGGCGGAGCAATAATTCCACCAGTAACAGGTTTGTTTGCCGATATTTTTGGAATAACACTTTGTTTTATTATTCCTTTAGTATGCTTGTTCTTTGTTCTCGGACTTGCTATTTACAACAAGAAATAAATTACGGAAAACAAATGCTATTGTCCATCTAGAAAATTGCATAGCAACAAAAAGCAGAAAAAATTAAAAAAACAAATAAATAATTTTGAAAATATAAAAAAAAATTGTATTTTTGCAACGCTTTTAGCAGGTCCCATAGCTCAGTTGGTTAGAGCATCTGACTCATAATCAGGGGGTCCTAGGTTCAAGCCCTAGTGGGACCACAAAAACTCCTTTCGGAGTTTTTTTTATGCCCCAACAATAGCTAATCTAACAAACTAATTTTTTTGTTCACAGCATATTTATAGCAGTTTTTAAAATTCTGCTATTCAATCAATTAAAGAAATTTTATCGATTTTTGGGGAAATTATTACTTCCTTGTAAAATGCAAGTCCATTAAAATACTTTGCTTCGGCAAAACCGATACTTGCTCGGTCAACAACTCAAAATATTCCATTTCTTCATCTGAAACAGTTGTTTTTACATTCAGCATTATATCGTCTGCATTAATATCAATTTTTAATTTTTTTAAGGATGCCGGAGCAAATAATTCATAATGACCAGTTGCATCCGAAATAAAAGTATTATTTTCAAACTCGTATGAAAGATTTGTGATACATCCGGAACAACTGTTGCAAATCATCGAATTAATTTCACTAGTATCAATACTTACATACAAATTTACAGATTCTTTTATCAGTTCTTCTCCAATATTAGTATAATCTTGCTCGGCATATAAATTTCCTGAGATTTTAGCCAAATTTTCTCCCTCATCAGAAAACATTGTAAGAATCGTAGAAACTATTCTATAATTACTGTTGTCAATATAAGTACTATCGATATTTGATAAATTTACAACAAAATTTGCAGTGCTAAAACCATCTGCTTTTACATTTACTAAAGCAGTGCCAGAAAAAAGA
Organism: uncultured Bacteroidales bacterium; assembly: GCA_964493875.1. Taxonomy (GTDB): domain Bacteria; phylum Bacteroidota; class Bacteroidia; order Bacteroidales; family ML635J-15; genus Bact-19. The sequence continues at coordinate 11,804 of CAZBPT010000033.1, forward strand.
TTATCAAAATAAACCATTCCTTTGTCATTCACTTTTTTAGTAACAATGCTATCGTTTTGCACTAATGTTACAACAGCATTTAGTAATGACAAACTATCGCTCTTAGTAATAGTATTATCTGCTGAAACTAAGGAAATTACGTAACGAACTCTTATTCCATTTATACTATCAAAATAAACGGTATCTTCAGGATCGTTTTTTTCTTTACATGCAAAAGAAAAAGATAATAAAAAAAGGCCAATTAGTATAATAAAAAAATGTTTCTTATTGGTTATCATATTATTAATATTGAAAAAATTAATCGGCTTCTTTTAATCGTTCTGCATTTTCAGCCATTATCAATTGATCGATAACTTCGTCAAGTTCTCCTTGCAAAAAGATTGGAAGATTATACATTGTATAATTTACTCTATGATCTGTAACTCTACCTTGTGAATAGTTGTAAGTACGTATTTTTGCACTTCTGTCGCCTGTAGAAACCATAGTTTTTCTTTTCTTCGAAATGTCATCAAGATATTTTTGATATTCAAGATTATATAGACGTGTTTTTAATTCTTTCATTGCAACGTCAAGATTCTTCAATTTTGACTTTTCATCTTGACAAGTAACAACAATACCTGTTGGAATGTGGGTTAAACGAATAGCAGAATAAGTAGTATTTACAGATTGACCGCCGGGACCTGAAGAACAAAATTCGTCTCTTCTGACATCTGCGGGATTAATTTTGATATCAACTTCATCAGCTTCGGGAAGTACAGCTACTGAAGCAGCCGAAGTATGAACTCTACCTTGAGTTTCTGTTGTTGGTACTCTTTGTACACGATGAACACCTGACTCGTATTTCATAATTCCATAAACGCCATTCCCCGAAACGGTAACCACAACTTCTTTATAACCGCCAACAGTTCCTTCTGTATAGCTTGTAATATCAAATTTCCAACCTTTTTTATCACAAAAATACTTGTACATTCTCAATAACTCGCCGGCAAACAAACTTGCTTCGTCACCACCTGTTCCTGCTCTAATTTCTAAGATTGCATTTTTATCGTCTTCAGGATCTTTTGGAATCAACAAAATTTTGATTTTTTCTTCCATCGGTGTTACCTTGGAAAGTAAATCGTCAAATTCCGATTTTGCCATCTCACGAAGTTCTTCATCTTTTTCGTTAGATAATATTTCTTTGGCATCCTCTATATTGGAAATAATATTTTTATATTCATTGAAAGCTTCAACTACCGGTTGTAATTCTTTATACTCTTTATTAAGTTTTATATATTTATCCAAATCCGACATTATTGAAGGGTCTTGAAGTAAATTTCCTACTTCAACAAACCTCGTTTTTACACCTTCCAACTTATCTAAAATCAAATTATTTGCCATAAATTTCCTTTCAAAATTCTAATTTACAAAGATAACACTTTTTTGGTTTTTTTATTACTCATTTTTTTAACGTAACTCTTTCTTGAAGTTAAAGTCATTGCTATTCTGAATCTTCTCTGATTTACTTATTTTTTCCAATATTTCACTCAAAATTTTGTAGTCGTCATTATATGAGAAATCTATAAGAAATTTATTAAATCCCTTATTTTTTAATTTATTGTAATATTGAGACATCGAAACTTTTTTGCTATCAGTAAGAATAGTATTTCCGCCAATAACATTAATATTGTAACAATTTGAATTTTTGTCTTTAATGTTTTTTTTTGCTTTGATAGGAACACGCGAATAAAAAAGTTCCGGTGTGAAATAGATTGGAACAATTCCTTTTCTGTCGTTTCCGCTTATCATATTCGGGTAGTCGTTCTCGTAAGGATAAACATATTCTGAAACTCCCTTTCCTTTAACATAGTCGATTGCCAAATCGTTTAGCAAATAAATATTCTCACAAGAAAAAATTTTTGATTCCTTAGGAATTATGTCTATTTGTGAAATATGATTGATTCCAAATATATTAAATCCATTTTTTTTATAATTGTTAAGTAAATTTTTATATTTTATAATAAAATCTTCATTAATTATTTTCGGTAATTCTATAACATATTTTGATTTATCCGACAATGAATATAATTCATCTTTGCGTTTTAATAATTCGGAATATTGTAATTTTATAAATACTTTTTCAATTTTATTGATGGTCCTACCCTCATTACGCAATTCTTGAAGTTTTGTAACATCAGAGATTCTCAAAAAATATTTATCATTTTGAACAAGTGATATTTTATTACGTTTTTTAGGTGATAAAATTTTTCTTATTTCATTTTGCGGATATAAAAAAAATTTTTTATTTTCATATTTTTTAAATTGAGTATTTATTTTAATCTCTTTATTTCCAACCAAATAAAAATCATAATTGTTAAGCGGAGTACTTGTTTCACAGAAAATTGTATAAGTATCCCCGTCTTTGGATATTTTGTTAATTTTCAAATTTTCGATTTCTACGTTATCTTCATTTTGCAATCTAATGTATGATTTTTCTGTGATATTGTATTTGCTAACAATTTGAAATGAATTACTGTTTGCGTTAATAGTTTTGCCGATATATTTTCCGATACCTGAATTTTGGGTGAAAATGTTTTGTAATTTTTCTCCATAGAAAAATGCTGTTTTTTCACGAGCAAAGTCATTTTGGAGTATTTTTTTTGCAGATTCGATATTACTGTTATTTTGAAGAATCATTTTATAAGCACGTGCTGTATTATAAATATATTCTTTAGTTTTCATTCTTCCCTCGATTTTTAAAGATTTAATATTAAGTTCTTTAAAAAATGGAATATAGTCTGCCAATTCAAGGTCTTTTAAACTAAAAAAAGATTCTTGATTTTCATTATTTTCAAAAATTCTTCTACAAACTTGTGTACACATTCCTCTGTTTCCGCTGTTTCCACCTAAATAACTGCTGAAGAGGCAACTCCCGGAATAGGAATAACATAAAGCACCGTGAATAAAAATTTCCTTATCAATTTTTGAATGTCTGCAAATATTTCCTATATCCTTTTTTGTAAGTTCTCTTGCTAATATTACTCTTTCAAATTTTTCTTTTTCAAAAAAATTACAAGCAACCGAGTTGTGAGTCATCATCTGAGTGCTAGCATGAATATTTAATTTAGGAAAATATTTATGTATCAAGGATATTAAAGCAAAATCTTGAATAATTACAGCATCAACATTTAATTGTGATAGCACCGACAAAGATTGAATTAGTTCAGGTAACTCACGATTCTTTATGATTGTGTTTAAAGTAACATATATTTTAACCTTTCTGGAATGTGCTTCTTTTATAATATTATAAATATCGCTTGATGAAAAATTTTTTGCTCTTTTTCTGGCATTAAAATTTTTCATTCCCAGGTATATTGCATCTGCACCACCTTCGATCGCTGCAAAAAACGAATCAATATTTCCTGCAGGTAACAATAATTCCATAAGATAATAAATACTTTAAAATGTGTACAGATAATAATAAATATATAGTAACGATGCAGGAATACCAACAATCATTGCTATAATATTTAATTTTTTTGCCAATTTAGAAAATTTTTCTGCTGCTTGATAGTTTTTTGCATGCCATTTTTCATTACTGATATTTCCCATTATCAGAGCCACAATTCCTAATGCAGTAGAAAATATTATTATTGACAATATCGACCAAGATTTATATGTATTTGGTTGTTGTGTTGGAATTTCATTATCACCTATATTATTGTTAGTATAGGGATTATTTCCGGTAAAAAAGGGCTGCTGAGTAACATCAGCCCTTTCTCCTATATCGTATTTTTTAGAAAAAAAATCTATAAAATCCGGTAGCTCATTTGCCTTTGTCCAATCTGTTAATCCTTCTCTCCAAACAAAACTTTCTTCTGTAATTTTGCCATGGAGTTGGTCTTTTTCAAATGGTCCGAATTGATTATTATTCTCGTCTAAAAAAAAGTAAGTTCTCATATTAATTTACAATTAATTTTTTTGTTGTTTTTGCTTCTTTATCTTTAACAGTAACAAAATAAATTCCGGCTTCCAGGTTCAAATCCAATGAAGTTATTTCTTCTGTATTAATAAATTGTTTTATGATTTTACCGTTAATGTCTGAAATTGTAATATCAGATAACAATTCTGCAGAAATTGAAAAATTACCATTGCTTGGATTTGGATAAATATTGAAATTATCTTGAATATAAAAATTTTCAGAAATCATGTTGCTTACTACTGAAATATCATCTATTTGGAATACAAAAGCATCATCTGAAACACAATGAATTGCAAGATATATTTGTTGACCGGCATAATTTGACAAATTATAACTATATTCTGTCCAAGTTGTGGGTGCTTCTGTATAAGTTCCTGAAGAGATTTTGCTAAAACTTGAAACTGCATTTGTAGTTGTGGATACATTAACAGTAAAACGTTCTTTGCCATATTGTTCGGTTAGCGATTTTGCCCAGAATTTAAGTGTGGTACCACTATTAGAAACGGTTATTTTTGGAAGAATAAACCAATCGTTATTTGGAGGAGTTGTTGCTGCAAAGCAAGCACCATATTTATTTCCTCCATGAGCTTGCCAACTTTCATTTGATGCTATTGTAGAAATTTGTGATGGATTGAAAGCTATAAATGAACCTGTATATGATTCATTTGTAAAATCAAAATCTTGAGCACCATAGGTTGAAGATAGGTCTCCGTCAGAAGTTGTGCAAGGAGAAAAATTATCTACAACAAAATTTGTACAAGCTTCAAAATCATAAGTAAAAGTTGTTGTTGTTGTTGAGTTTGATACAATAATATAACCAGTTTTTGTTTCAGTATCGTTTCCTGTACTTGTATTTATTGTTAAAGAAACGTTATAAGTACCAGCAGTATTATATACAACAGTTGGATTTTGAGCTGTAGAAGTACTTGGTGTTCCTCCGGGGAAACTCCAACTACGAGATGTTAATGTACCAGATATTGTAGATGCATCGGTAAATTGTACTGTTCCTCCAACGTTAACTGTTGTAGGATTTGCTGTAAAATTAGCACTTGAGTTTACATTATTTGGATCGAAGAATGGACATGTTGTTGCACCACTATTATCAGGGTCTAACCAAGGTTTTAACTTATAATTATCTGTTGTTCCATTTGAAGAATTATCCCAGTGGATACAAAATTTACCATATAAGTCATATTTATTACTTGTAGCTACATAACAACCGCTTGCTCCTCCGGATAATGTGCCAACTACTAATCCGTTATTGTTAAAAAGAGGAGAACCTGATGAACCACCTTCTGTTATTCCCCAATTAGTTTCTGTTTCCACCCAACGAACTAACCAAGCAGAACCAGTTAAATTTGTAAATGTACTTGTTGTTGCTGCAGATGTATAAGTAGATATTTTTTTATTGTCTCCAGCAGGATGGTGAATAGAAACACCACTCGGACTTGCTGCAGTTCCTCTGTTCCAACCGTTATAAACTAAATTAGCATTTGCAATTTGAGTAGTTGTTGCATTTGTAAGACGAACCAACAAAAAATCGGAACCACTGTTTTCATCGCCACGTGCTACTCTTGTACTTCCTGTAAATGTAGTCGGGCTTGAAACATTTGAATTTGTACATCCCGAACTTTCCAAATTAAAGATATATTGGCATTGGTTAAATACGCTTGAACTTGATGAACCTCCGCAATGGTCAGCAAAAAGAACATAAGGAGTTCCGTCGTTGAGAGTATTATTAATTAAAGTACCGGAACATATTCCGTTGCCAATGTAAATTTTACAAACACCTTTTTTTTGTGATTGCCAATTTGTTCCTTCAGGACAATTTATATTAACATTACAGCTTCCTGAACTACCATATTCGCTATTTGCTTTTGAATTTAATAAATAGTTAAAAGATTCTACGCCCCTAAAGAAATAATCGAAAGCTTCAATATTAAAAGCAGGACCGTCAGAAGATTTTGCAGACGTTTCTCTTTCAAGATATTCAATATGTATTTCATCGTCAGGGATTATACCTATAAGGTATTCTTTGCCGGAAATATTATCTTCACGTGTATAAGGACCGAAAACAACATCACTATTATCACAATAAACATACATTTCTGCATCTTTTGGTAAATCAAACCATTTAAAACGCAATGCTGTTGCTTTTGCTCCTTCACTTTTTATTGTTATTCTCCATAATTTTCCACCATCTTTCAATTCAGTGCTTGTACCTGAATTCATAGTCGTTAAATCTAATGGCAAAGATTCTGATACTTTATAAATTGAACCATCTTTTTGATTCTCAGAAATTATTTCATCGATAAAAGATTGTGATAAAGGGTTTAATGTAATTTTATCAACTAAAGATTTATCAACTGAGTATTTTATACTTGGAAGAACTGATTTGTCGCTCGTTCTATTTTGACTGAACAAAGAAAAGCTGCATACGGTCAAAGCGAATATGATTATTATTTTTTTCATTTGTGATTTTTGTACAAATTTAATAAAAATTTTAAAAAAATTATAATTTATAAAGTTTTTTATTTATTTTTGCATAAAATAAAATATTCGATGAATTTAGAAGAACCTCAAAAATCAATTTATTCAAAAGAGAAAAAAACAGCAATTGAAGCACAAAGATTTGCAAATGAAATTGCTTTTGGTCCAATCGTTTTTCAAGTATCTCGTTTGATGATAAAATTTGGCATCTTAGAAATGCTTGATAATAAAAAAGGATTGACTTTTGACGAAATTGTAGAAAAATCAAAATTGTCAAAATACGCCGTTAAGGTTTTAATAGAATCTTCATTAACAATTGGTACTATCTTATTAATTGACAAGCATTTTGTATTGTCAAAATCGGGATGGTTTTTATTACACGATGACATGATTCGTGTTAATATGGATTTTAACCACGACGTTAATTATCTAGGTACTTTTAATTTGGAAGAATCTTTAATTAACGGCAAACCTGAAGGATTAAAAGTTTTTGGAAACTGGAGTACCATTTATGAAGGTCTTTCTGAATTACCTCCACAAGTTCAAAAATCATGGTTCGGATTTGACCATTTTTATTCTGATAATTCGTTTCAACAAGCATTGGAAATTGTTTTTGAAAAAAATACAAAAACCTTACTCGACGTTGGTGGAAATACAGGTCGCTGGGCTTGCCAATGTGTTCGATATAATTCTGATGTAAATGTTACAATTATGGATTTACCTCAGCAATTGGAAATGATGCGAGCTGCAACACGAGATATACCGGGTGCTGATCGAATTCACGGTCATGGAGTTAATCTTCTCGACCCAAATGTTCCATTTCCAAAAGGATTTGACGCTATTTGGATGAGCCAATTTTTAGATTGCTTCTCAGAAGAAGAAGTTGTTAGTATCTTAACTCGTGCTGCAAAATCTATGAACGATAATTGTAATCTTTATATTATGGAAACGTTCTGGGACAGACAACGTTTTGAAACAGCTTCTTATGCATTATCTCAAATATCATTATATTTCACGGCGATGGCTAACGGAAATTCAAAAATGTACCATTCCGATGATATGAAGGCTTGCGTTGAAAAAGCAGGTCTCGTTTTAGAAAAATATTACGATGGTTTAGGCTTTGGACATAGCATTATGCTTTGCAGAAAAAAATAATTTCTATTAATGTTTTTATTAAATAATGAAAGATATTACAAAATATATTCCACAACGTCCTCCTTTTGTTATGGTAGACGAAATTATTCATTGTGATGAAATTATTACCAGAACAAAATTTTCTGTCAGAGAAGACTGTATTTTTATTCATAACAACAAATTATTAGAAGTCGGATTAGTGGAAAATATTGCTCAAACTTGTGCTGCAAGAATGGGATTTCTAAAAAAAGAAGGAGAAGTAAAAATTGGAATGATTGGATCTATTGACAACTTCTTTTTTTATAAATCTCCATCAATAAACGACAGTATCATCACTGAAATTGAAGTAACAAATGAAATTCTTAATATTGTTGTATTATCAGCAAAAACATATTGTAATGATATAGCTATTGCCGGTTGCGATATGAAACTTGTTTTAACCGATATTTCTTCTACAAATTAGATTAATTTTTTTACCGGTTCTTCAGGACAATATTTCTGCTCCATTATTTGATTTCATTAGAAACATTATCAGCATAATTCAAATGTTGAAAGTAGCTTTATATTAATTCCGATAAAAATTTTGAACATTGTGCTCATTTCTACTCCGCTTAATGAGCAAATAATTGCAAAAAAAAATCTTCAAAAGAAAAAATATTTCATTTTGAAGATTTTAATTATTATATAAGTAAAATACTATTTTTTTTCTTTTGCTATTCTTTCAGCGAGTAGTGGAACAATTTTATATAAATCGCCAACAATACCTAGACTTGCAGTTTGGAAAATTGGAGCATTCTTATCTTTATTAACAGCAATGATAAATTCGGATTCTTCCATACCAGCAAGATGTTGAATAGCACCTGAAATACCAAAAGCAAAATAAAGATCCGGACGAACAGTCTTACCTGTTTGACCAACCTGACGATTTTGTGGCATAACACCTGCATCAACCATAGCTCTTGAAGAAGAAACTTCGGTATTTTTGCCGATTGTTGTTGCCAAATCACGCAACATGTCAAATCCTTCTTTTCTTCCAACACCTCTACCTCCAGAAACTAAAATTTTGGCTTCTGTAATGTCTATCAAATTTTTATTTTCTTTTACAGTTTCTAAAATTTTAACTTTGAATTTAGATTTATCAAAATTCATTTTTATTTCTTCGATACTTCCTTTTCTATTAACATCTCTACGACCAATTTTCATAACGCCGGGTCTCACGGTACTCATTTGCGGTCTGTTATTTGGACAAACGATAGTAGCCATAAGGTTACCACCAAAAGCAGGACGTGTCATTTGGAACTCGCCTTCTTCTGATATGTCTAATTTGGTACAGTCAGCAGTAAGACCTGTAGTTAATCGTGCCGATAAGCGTGGTCCTAAATCTCTACCAATAGTAGTAGCACCAATTAGAAGAACTGAAGGGGTTCTGCCTTCAATAGCTTTTACTATTGCTTGAGAATATGGTTCTGTGAGGTAATTTTCTAATTCCTTGTCTTCAATTAGCAATACAGTATCAGCTCCATAAACAATTAACTCGTTAGCTTTTTCTTTAATATTGTAACCTGCTAAAATTGCATATACTTTTGCATTAACCTCATCGGCAAGTTCTCTGGCTTTACCTAATAATTCAAACACAACATTTTGTATAATTCCGTTGCGTTGTTCTGCAAATACATAAAAATCTTTATTTTGAGTTTCCATGATCTTAAATAATAAATTTTTCTTTTAATCTTGTCATAATAATATCCACTGCTTCTTGAGGATCAACTTCATAAAGTTGTCCCGGTTCTTTAGCTCCTTTAGTAAAAGATTTTTTTACTTTTGTAGGAGAACCTGCTAAACCGAGTTTGTTTTCGTCAATATTAATATTTGCCACAGTCCAAATTTCCACTTCTTTATTATAAGCCTCAACAATACCTTCAACCGTCATATAACGAGGTTTTGTTTGAAGAGTAATTGCAGTAAATAAGCAAGGAGTATCAACTGCCAATGTTTGGTAGCCGTCTTCTAAATATTTTCTAACAACAAAAGATTTTTTACCATCATATGTAAGATTTTCCACGTAAGAAATTTGTGCAATCCCAAGGTGTTCTGCAATTTGTGGTCCTACTTGTGCTGTATCACCATCAATAGCTTGTCTTCCACATATTACTAAATCGTAATCCATCATTTTTATAGCAGCAGCCAAAGCATTCGAAGTTGCTAATGTATCTGCGCCAGCAAATTTTCTGTCAGTTAACAATATTGCTCTATCAACGCCCATAGCATAAGCTTCTCTTAAAATATCGTCAGCCTGTGGAGGTCCCATGGTAATTACAGTAACATTTGCAGAAAATTCATCTTTTAATTGTAAAGCCAATTCTAATCCACATTTATCATCGGGGTTCATAATGCTTTGAACACCATCTCTAATTAATGTACCTTTTACCGGATCTAATTTGATTTCCGTAGTATTTGGCACTTGTTTTATACAAACTATAATATTCATATTTGGTTTTTATACGATTACAAAAATATCATTTTATTTTTACAATTACAAACAAAGGAGTTATTATTTTTTCTTTTCAATAACTCTACATAAACGATCAAAAACTTCTTCAAATGTTCCTATGCCGTTAACCTTCACAACGCCATGCATTTCATTGTATTTATCAATCACAGGAATAGTTTTGTTTTGATGGTCTAACAGACGTTGTACAATTTTTGCTGTACTTGAGTCGTAAGGCATAGCTGAATCTGTCTTGCTCCTTTCGTCTAATCTGTGGATTAATTCAAGTGTAGGAACTTC
>CAZBPT010000033.1:22276-23348 GCA_964493875.1 uncultured Bacteroidales bacterium
AACCTGTAGCAATGTATTCCAAGTCGTATTTTTTTGCAAGAGCTTTTCCCTGAGAACCGCGACCACTACCCGGATAACCAAATAAAACAACATTAAATAGTTGTTTGTTAAGTTCTTCATGAAGAATATCCATAATATCGGATTTTACCTCATCAATTGTTTTATGACCATCAACTTCATAATAAATACCTTTTTCTTTGTAAAATTTCAGAACAGGTTGAGTTTTTTCGTCATACTCCTGCAGACGGTTTTTTATTACTGTTTCGTTATCATCAATTCTTCCTGAAGATTTTCCACGTTCCAATAAACGTTTAGTAGATTCATCTTTATGAACATTAAGGTTTATAAGACAATTTAGAGAAGTATTTAATTTCAACATCAATCCTTCCAAGATATACGCCTGTATATAAGTTCTGGGGAATCCGTCAAATAAAAAACCGTTGGAATTTGGATTTTCTGTTATTGTTTTTTCGATTATTTGGACAATGATCTCATCGGAGACCAATCCTCCTTTTGCAATAATTTCTTGAGCATCCATCCCCAATTTTGTTTTACCTTCAATTTCTTTTCGCAAAAGATATCCGGTGGAAATATAAAATAAATTGTACTCTTTAATTAAAAATTCCGATTGAGTTCCTTTGCCTGCTCCCGGAGGACCAAATAATGCAATATTTAACATGATTTTTTCTTACAAATATATCTGTTTTTTTTTTCTCCACAAATTATTTTGTTGTATGTAATTTATTAAAATATTTTACAATACGAAAAATGTGCTTTATGTATTTAAAATTGATAATTAGCTTATTCTAATTAAAAAATTACCGCATTGACATTTTAAAAATGCCAATGCGGTAATAATATTTATCTTTCAGAATATTATTCTACTGCACCTGCGACTAAAGAAGCTACGTCATCGCCAAAAGTGCCAAAAGACACAGCAATACGATTAGTTTCTATCGGAGTCAGACCTATTGAACTATAAACATCATCAAAAACAGCTGTAGTAAGTACTTCATCACTTCCTGTTTTTGTAATGGTTACAATAGCATCAATTTTTGCAGGATTAGAAAAA
>CAZBPT010000033.1:23448-26544 GCA_964493875.1 uncultured Bacteroidales bacterium
CAACTACGCCCCATAATGACCAGAACACTACAGGAATAACAGCCATACTGATAATTAAAAAACCGGTTTTCTTTCCTTGCGATATTTCGGGACTTAATTTATTGCGTTCCAATGTTGCAAAAAGCATTAATAAAATTGGATAAAAACTAATAAAATAATACAGCCACCCAACGAAAGGAATAATAAGAACAACCGTACCAACGGCTATAGGAGTGAAAGCAAAAGATGCTAATGTAAAATGTTTATTGAAATTTTTTTCATAACCAAACACTCCAGCAAAAACATCCAATAAAAATGCTGAAAGAAAAACACCTCCAACAATTGCTACGGCATACTTAGATACGTCAATTGTTCCAGAAACAAGAGAATATTTCCACCCAAAAAAAGAATTTATTAGACCTTTGTCAATAATATTATCAAGAAAAGCAGAAACCATGGCGATGATAGTAATAGGAATTACATATTTTGTTAATGTTTTTGAAAATTCTTGATTGTTCTCATTAACCGTATTCCAAATTGTTTTAGGTTTAAATAATACAGTTTTAATCACATTAAATAAATTCATAATAATCTAATCTGGTTCAGCATTATTAATAATTCAAATATTACTTTTGCAAAAGGAACAAAATTGCCTGAACCTTTATCAACTTTTCCTCCGCAAAAAAACAGAACAAATATAACAAAATATTTATTATTTAATAACTTTTTTATTTTTATTTGATAAAAATTGCTATTTTTGTCGCAATTATTATGAATAAGACATCAATAAAAGAAAGACTTAACAAAAATATTATTTTTGGAATTGCTTTAACTCTATTACTCACATTAACAGCATTCTGTACATTTAATAATTACAAATTTATTACTAATTTTGCAACAAATATTCAATCAAACGGAAATGGTGATAGTCAAAAAGACATTTACACAACATATTATAATGTAAAATACGACAGCGGTTTTTTCCAAAATAATGCTATGAATTATCCTTATGGAGGAGACATTCGCAATTCTGGTTGTCAGTACCACGTTTCTATTCCGCTGAAAATATTAAAAAATTTAGGTATTTCCGGCACAGAAAGCTTAGTAATTCCCCTCATTAACTTATGGATAATAATATCAATATTTTTATCGTCAATTTTTTTGTTTTTTATATTTCGAGAATTGAAAATACAAAATATTTTTGCAGCATTATTTGCAGTATTAATTACATTTATATCGCCGCAATTTGCCAGAATTTGCTGTCATATCACATTAAGTTATGTTTTTGTAATTCCCTGTATATTATGGTTTATCCTGCTGTTTCATAAAAAGAAGAAATACTATATCAGTGTAATATTAGGATTACTGATGTTCCTTGTCGGAATAATACACCCTTACTATTTAGCATTTTACGCTGCTTTAATAAATTTTTATTGGTTATTTGTAATAATAAAAAAGAGGAAAGAATACGGAATTAAAAAAATACTTTTACACTACAATATTCAATTTATTATTCCTGCAATTTTATATATATTGTTTTCTAAAATACAATATTCAATAAATGACAGCACAGGAATACCTGATGGATATTTTTGGTATTCGGCACGATTTGAAGGATTAATATTCCCATTTTATAAAACCTGGTTTGTTGAATCTATCAGAGGGATAAAAGAAATACAAAGGGAAACATGGTCATATTTAGGAATTATCGGAGTTTTTACACTTTTTGGAATATTAATACACTTTTTTATTAAACTCTTTAAAAGAAAATTCAAAACATTACTAAAATATACCGACAATGAATTACTAAATCTATTTTTTTCCTGTTCCGTGATATTATTCTTATACGCAACTTGCGTTCCTTTGCAATGGTTTCCTGAAAAAACGCTGAATTATCTCGGACCACTCGCTCAATTTCGTGCCATGGGACGATTTCTATGGCTACCATTTTATGTAATAAATATCATTGCTGTTTATTATATATATAATTTCGCAACAAAACAGAAAAAATATTTATATTATACCATTTTATTGCTAACATGCGCGGTTTTATCATTTGATGCATATTTTAATTATGACATCGAAAAGAAAAAAATTATTGATACAAATCCATTAATCTGCGATTACAAAAATGAATTAGAGGGCAACAAATGGATAAATAATATTGACATAGATAAATATCAAGCAATATTGCCAGTTCCTTATTTCAATATCGGTTCTGAAGAATATGCAATTTTGAACAAAGAAAATATTTTTTACAAATCAACATATGTATCAATGAAAACGGGATTATCTCTATGTTCAAACTTATCTGCCAGAAGCTCAATAAGTGAAGCATATAAGAGTGCCTCAATAATTCACAACCCATATAAAGAATTTTCTATTATTAAAGATTTTCCGAATAAAAAAGATTTACTTGTAATAAGCGAAACAAATACCGACAGTCTTTCCGAAAATGAAAAGAGAATTCTCAAATACTCAAAATTTCTTTTCACTGCAAATGATATCAATTTTTATGAATTGAAACTAAGCGATATTTCTACTCTAATTTCCGATTATAAAAAAGAAATGAAAGAAAAATATTCCGAAAGCAGAAAATTCAAAATAACAGAAAATATTTATACAAAAGATAGTTGTGAAAAATTTTATTTCCTTTCTTATGATAATTTAGAAAATAAATTTTCGTATTGTGGAAAATCTTCATTAAAGAAAGACTTATCAGAGAAAATTATATTATTTGATTCTCTAATTCCTGTAAAATATCCCAATGAAATAGAAATCTCGTTTTGGGTTTCAGACATTAGAAAAGAATTTTATGGAAGGACAATATTTAGGATAGAACTATATGACAGTAACGGGGAAAAAATTGAGGGCGATTATTACAACAGACTTTCATTTGGAATAAGAGAGATAGATAACGAATGGAGTTTATGTAAGACGGACTTTATGATTCCTGAAGAAGCTAAAAGTTTAAGAATATATACAGAAAACAGATTAACATTAAAAAATGATATTTATTTTGACAACTTCCTGATAAGGACAAAAAATCAGAATATTATTATTGAAGATCAAGAAAAGAACATTTATTTATTTAATAATGAGATAGTTGAAAAATAA
>CAZBPT010000034.1:0-22342 GCA_964493875.1 uncultured Bacteroidales bacterium
GAAAAAATAGTTATTCGTCAAAAAAAACTTAAAAAAGTAATTTTTTTAATTTATTTTACAAATTGCTATAACAGCGTGTACTAAACAGATTTTTTAGATATTTGAAATATGTTTATTGTATTTTATGTAAGAAATGTTCAAAGCAATAAAATATTTGTGAAAAGAAAAAAACAAATTATCTTTGTAATGAAAATAAAATGAAAAAATTAGAAGAACTCTTTCCAAAAATCGATGAAATTCCTAATAATCTTAAATTAGAATTTCCTATTATTCAAAAAGAATATTTAATTGACGGAGAAATATTGGAATGGAATGGAGAAATGAAAAAAGTTTATTCTCCAATATATTTAAAAGAAGGAGATAAATATAATAATTTTATTGGCGAAATTCCCTATATGGGCGAAAAAGAGTCGCAACTTGCATTTGATGCTGCTTTTCGCTCTTACGATCACGGAAACGGAGTTTGGGCAAAAATGAAAACCGATGACCGCATTCAGCATTTGTTGAAATTCACATCTTTGATGAAAGAAAAACGAGAAAAAATTGTCTCTCTGCTAATTTGGGAAATCGGAAAATCGAAAAAAGATTCAGAGAAAGAATTCGACAGAACAATTTCTTATATTTACGATACTATAGATGCATTAAAAAATCTAGACAGAGCATCATCAAGATTTGTTGTATCAAATGACATCGTGGCACAAATTCGTCGAGCTCCTCTAGGAGTTACTCTTTGCATGGGGCCTTTTAATTATCCTTTAAACGAAACCTTTACAACTTTAATTCCGTCCTTAATTATGGGCAACAGCCTAATAATTAAACCACCAAAACTTGGTGTGCTCATATACCGCGAATTATTAGAAGCTTTTCGTGATTCTTTTCCAAAGGGAACTATAAATATTATTTACGGCGGAGGAGAAAAAATTATTACTCCAATAATGAGAAACGAAAATCTAAACGTTCTTGCTTTTATTGGCTCAAGTAAAGTTGCAAACATTTTAAAAAAGCAACACCCACAACCAAATAGGCTTAAGACAGTTCTCGGATTAGATGCAAAAAATCCTGCAATTATTTTACAAGATGCAAATATAAAAGAAACTGTTAATGAATGTGTGTTAGGTGCATTATCATTTAACGGACAAAGATGTACTGCAATAAAAATTATTTTTGTACATGAAGATATCGCAGAGAGTTTTACAAAAAGCTTCACTGAAGCAGTAAATAATTTAAAAATAGGATTACCTTGGGAAGATGGCGTTTCTATTACTCCATTGGCAGAAATGAACAAAGCAGAAAAATTACAAGAATTAATTGAAAACGCTTGTAATAATGGAGCAAAACTAGAAAACGCAAACGGTGGAGAGTCGTTTCTGTCGTTAATGCTGCCGGCGGTTTTATCCAACGTAACAAAAAACATGGACATTTTCAATATTGAACAATTTGGTCCTGTTATTCCAATAGTAAAATACAAAAATATTTCTGAAGTATTAGATTATGTTATCGAATCAAATTACGGACAACAAGCATCAATATTTGGAAATAATTCCGATGAAATTGCCACTTTAATAGATAGTCTTGTAAATCAAGTTTGCAGAGTAAATATTAATTCTCAATGCCAGCGAGGTCCCGACGAATTTCCATTTGCCGGAAGAAAAGATTCAGCAGAACAAACTCTCTCAGTAAGTGATTCTTTACGTGTCTTCTCTATTAGAACATTAGTAGCAGCAAAAGAGACAGAAGAAAACATAAAAATTATCAAAGAAATATTAAAACAAAACAAATCAAATTTTTTAAATACCGATTTTATTTTATAAATATCACAAAATGAACGAAAAAATATTAATACTTGATTTTGGATCTCAATACACTCAACTTATAGCAAGAAGAATTAGAGAACTTAATGTTTACTGTGAAATACACCCATATAACAATATCCCGGAATTGGATTGCATAAAAGGAGTAATTTTAAGTGGCAGCCCTTATTCTGTTCGCCAAAAAGAGGCTCTTATTCCTGATTTGTCAAAAATTAAAGGAAAATTACCTTTATTGGGAGTTTGCTATGGTGCACAATTTCTTGCAAATAACTTTGGAGGCGAAGTAAAAAATTCAAATACCCGTGAATATGGAAGAGCAAATTTGAATTATATTGATGATAAATGCAAACTGTTTAAAGACATTCCATTAAATTCACAAGTATGGATGTCTCACGGAGATACAATAACCAAAATAGCAGATAATTATAAAATTACAGCTTCAACTAGTAATGTAAAAGTTGCCGCATTTGAGATTCATGGCGAAGAAAGTTTCGGCATTCAATTCCACCCAGAAGTTTACCATTCTACTGATGGAAGTAAAATATTAAAAAATTTCATTGTTGATATTTGTAAATGTTCACAAAATTGGACAGCAGATTCTTTTATTGAAGCAACAATTGCTGAATTACAAAATAAAATTCAGGGCGACAATGTTGTTCTGGGATTATCAGGAGGAGTAGATAGTTCTGTGGCTGCAGTATTGTTAAATAAAGCTATCGGGAAACAGCTCACTTGTATTTTTGTAGATAACGGATTGTTACGCCTTAACGAATTTGATGCAGTTTTGGATTCCTATAAAGGAATGGGATTAAATGTTATTGGCGTAGATGCTAAACGCGAATTTTATTCAAATTTGGCAGGAGTTAGCGATCCCGAAACAAAAAGAAAAATTATCGGAAAAACATTTATTGATGTTTTTGATCGCGAAGCAAAGAAAATTCAAAATGTGAAATGGCTTGCTCAGGGAACTATATATCCTGACGTAATAGAGTCTGTTTCTGTAAAAGGTCCTTCAGCAACAATAAAGTCTCATCATAACGTAGGAGGATTACCCGAAAAAATGAATCTCAAAATTGTAGAGCCATTAAAATTATTATTTAAAGACGAAGTTAGAAGAGTTGGAAAATCACTTTCAATCTCCGATTCATTATTGGGAAGACATCCATTTCCGGGTCCAGGATTAGCAATCCGTATTTTAGGAGACATTACAGAAGATAAAGTGAATATTCTTCAACAAGTAGATAATATTTTTATTGAAGAATTAAAAAACAACAATTTGTATGATTCAATTTGGCAGGCAGGAGCTATTTTGTTACCAATAAAATCAGTTGGTGTCATGGGAGACGAAAGAACATACGAAAATGTTGTTGCATTGCGTGCAGTTCAATCCACCGATGGTATGACTGCAGATTGGGTACATCTTCCTTATGATTTTTTGTCAGAACTTTCTACAAAAATCATCAATAAAGTAAGAGGAATAAACAGGGTTGTATATGATATTAGCTCTAAACCACCTGCTACAATCGAGTGGGAATAATTATTTTATAATTTTTTGAAAATAATAAAAAAATAGATTATATTTGTAGATTAAAGTGATATGGAAAGAGTTATTAAAATATTAATATTTGTATTTTTGTGCAATGTAAGTATTAATGCTTTCGCTATACCTGATAAACCACAATTTATCTCTGCAAGCATAATACCTGATTCTGTTCCTACATTAGTAGAATTAAGATGGATTCCTAGTCAGGACATTTCTGTAGCAGGTTATCTGATAATAAAATTTAACGAAACTCTTTCCGTGTATTCCGTTATCGACACTGTGTATGGTCGTGAAACAGACTTTTATAGAAAACAATATGATGGAACAAATTATGTACCATCAAAATACAGAATAAAAGCATTTGATTCTTCTCAAACTTTTAGTGAAATAACAGAAGCTCACACTACAATGAAACTAAATTCCATTACTTATGAAAAATGCGATTCTGCGATTAACCTCACTTGGACTCCTTACGAAGGCTGGAATGCTGTTTCGAAATACAGAATATATAGACGAGAAGCAAATTCTAATTACGAATTAATAGACTCTGTTACAAATACTTATCTATCTTATACAGACAATGACATATCTGTTTTTAAAACATATTACTATTACATTGAAGCAATAAGTGTTAACGGCAATAAAGCAACATCAAATTCAATAAATATTTTTACTGAATCATACATTCCACCAAAATATTTATCGGCAGAATATGCTACTGTTCTTGATAATAAAGTATCTTTAAAATTTATCGTGGATTCCACTGCTATAGAAGTAGAAAAATATGTTATTAAAAGAAAAGATTATAGAAGTTACGACCAATATTTAACTATAGCAGAAATAGAAAACACAGGACAGAAGGAAATATTATATACTGACAGCAAAGTAAGAGTAAACGACTATTCTTATTCATATAAAATTGCATCTGTTACAGATTGTGGAGTAGAATCTCTTGAATCAAATATTGCAACAACAATTCTACTCGAAATTGAAGATTACAACGATAGTTTTAACGAAGAATTAAATTGGTCTCACTACGAATATTGGCCTGCAGGAAGACTTGTATATAATGTTTATAATGTCTATAATGATTCTTCATACTTTATTGGCTCGGTAGATTATGCCGACAGTATTTTCCATCATAATATATCTAAAATTATTGAAAACGCATATAAAGATAAAGTAGAATTAGGAACTGATATTTGCTATTATGTTGAAGCTGTTAGTGCTGTACCTGATACCAACTCTACGACAAATTACAGCCGTTCAAATATTGCCTGCATTGAAAAAGAACCAATCGTTTACATTCCTAATGCTTTTAATCCGATTTCCGTATACGAACCAAATAAAACTTTCGCACCGGTAATTAGTATGATTCAAAAAGAAGGCTACGAAATGCGAATCATTGATAGATTTGGTAATGTAATTTTTAAAACTAATGATGTTTTTGAAGGTTGGACAGGCAAAAGTTCAAAAGGAAAATACGTAGCACAAGAAGTTTATACCTACTATATTAAATATACAGACCACGCAGGTAAAAAACTTAGCAAAGTAGGTAACGTTACGGTATTCTACAGATAGCAATCGAAGTAATATTTTATGCCATTTAAAGAAAGAAATTCTTTTGACTTTTATAAGGATTTAATTGATAAAAAAATTAAAATTCCATATAACTTATTCGTTTTCAACGCAAAAGAAATAATAAATTTATCTCTTTTTGCAAAAAAAATATCCGCAATTGCCAACTCAGGTGGTGGCTACATTGTTGTCGGAATGAATAAAAAAAACAATATCGCAACGGAATTTGATCCAATAAAAGACATAAACTTCGATGAAGAGTTTTTTTTCTACGAAATACATTCTTACTTATCGCCAGAAATTATTAACATGAAAATTGATTTTTATAATATTTCTGACAATAATACTATTATTTCTATAACCATTCCACAATATAACAACCAATTGCACATGTTCTCCGACAATCGTTTCTACACATGGAAGAACAACAAATTGCATATTATGGAAGAAGCAGAAATTAGAGCGGGATACGGACTTGCAAGAAACTCTGAATTGGAAATATTAGGAATTATCAATACAAACGGACTTCCAATATTTAATAATGGAATAATTGATAATATCAGTTTTTACCCAAAAATTTTCATTAAAAATATCGGGAATAAAATTGAAAAACTTTTTAAAATTGAATTTTCTTTTCCTTCCTCACTTTACGACGAAAATTTTCAGCCAACAAACTCGGCATTTGTGCGATATGAAGGTAAAAATTCTGTTTTTAATATCACAGGAAACACTCCGCTTTTCCAAAACGAAATTTCTGCCGCAATTGAATTTAAAATTTTTGTTTCAAAAGATAATTTTGATGATTTCAACAACGGTATTTTAACTGTGACATTGTTTTACGAAAACGGAACAAAAGAGCAAAAATACTATCTTTCGGAACTTTTTACATACAACGGAACTACTATCCAAAAAAATAATTTTTTACCTAAACAAAATTCACTCTATTTATGATGAAAAAACCAATTATTGCAGGTATTGCTTTTTTATGCAGTTTGATGTTTATTTTTGCATGCAACAATATCAAGAAAAACCAGGACAAGAATAAAGAAGATAGCAGAAAAGCAGAAAAAAAGGGTAATTCAGAAATTTCAATTCAAGATACTATTGAACAAAATGAAACATACAACTCAATTGCTCGTATCCTTGCAGGAAAAGACATTAACGACAGCCTAAATTTTAAGGAGATAATTAAAACTGCCGAATATAAAAATCATCAGAAAAAAATCAAAAATATTTGGAGAAATTTTAATACACAATATGAAGTAATAAAAGCCTGGTCAGATACAAGTATTGATAAATGTGATACAGTATTTTATCCTTTTGGCGGTCCGGATTTTAATTATTTGAACAGTTTCTTTCCCGACTGTAAATTTTCTGTTTTGGTTGGATTAGAAAAAACTGGTCACTTACCTTTTTTAGACAGTTTATCGCTTTCAAAATATGACACTATTTTAAATACTGTTGTAAAATCTATTCAGACAAACGTTAATTTATCGTTTTTTAGAACTTACAGCATGCAGGAAGACTTAGTAACTTATTTAGATGGAACGTTGCCGGTATTGTTATTTTTTCTATCATCGCACGACTATGAAATAATAAATATTTTCTCTGCTAATATTTCAGAAAATGGAGAAATAGATTGCATAGATTTCAATAACAACATTACAGACAGCAGTAAATATTCAAATGGAATTGAAATAATTTATAAGAAAGCAGAAGAAAAGCAATATCGTAAATTATTATATTTTTCAATGGATTTGAGTGATGATAAATTAAAAAAATCCTCATTCCCTAAAATGATAGAAAAAAACTTTAGCAATAAAACTACATTTTTAAAAGCAGCATCATATCTTTTAGCAACAGATAATTTTTTGACAATAAAAAATCTCATATTAGATAACAGTCATCAAATAATCAGCGACCCGAGTGGAATTCAATTTAAAGATTTCGACAGTACTTGGGATATTTCTTTATACGGAAAATATATCGGACCAATAAAATTATTTTCGAAACGACTAGACAAAGAATTGTTGGAAGCCTACGAAAAAGGCAACGCAACAGCAATAAATTTCAAATTAGGATATCACAGTTCAAACCCATCTTTTATTGTAGCAAATAAAAAATAAAATATTACTTATTCCTATTCTTTCTCAAATGATACAATAACATTAAATAGATGAATTTGTAATTATACATTTAATGAATCTTCAAGCTGTTATTTTTTTGAAGGTAGCTTTTATTTATAATCTTAACAGTTCGGACATAATAGTCTTAAATAAGCAATGCCACAGTAAAAAATACAGATTTAACTTTAAATGAAATTCACTCAATATAAAAATTAATGAAAGTGATAATTAAACATAGCTACAAATGGTTTAATGGTATTAACTTATTGTGGTAACACTTTTGCGAATATTACAAATTCAGAGTATTGTGAATAACTAATAATTTCAATTGGTAATAGAGATAATAGATAAAATTAATAAAAAAAATAGGCAATATTAAATTGCCTATTTTTTTTATTTAAAAATTGTACAAAATTTTATTCATCTATATATCTTTTTTCGTAAACTTCGGTAATATTTTCAATAACCGGAGTTAAAACGCCTCCAGATAAATACTTATAATTAATTCTATAATTTAATGTAATCTTGTTTATTTCTGTTGATCCCGGCAAACGAGTCAAAGTACAATTTCCATTCATATCAAATGTTGCTTTTTCAGTAGAAGCATTATTTTTTGAAACTTCCTGTGTGCTTATTCTCAAAAAATCAATTTTTTTTGAAGAATTCGATTGTGAAAGCATATCAAGAACCTCATTATATGTAATTTGAGTCGTTGGGGTAATTGATGACATTAAACCTTCATAAAAAACAGTATTATATTCACTAGGTTTGCCTAAATAACCAACAGTTTCCGAAAATGTTGAAGATAACTCTGAACTTCCGGAAAAAAGATGTGCTGTAACTTTATAAGAATAAATAGTTTCTGTGTCCTGTCCTTCGTAATGAGCAAAAACCTTATCTATTGCTACTGCTCCTGGAATAGTATTGGAAACTGTAAATTTCACAATCGTTCCGATACAACTCTGGTCATAGTTTGAAGAACCGGTTCTGCTGATAAGTTTAAAAGAAGCATCCGACTTATTCGTATTCATATCGTATGAACAAAGAATTTCAGAAGGATTAGCTACACGTACTTTTCTACTAATTGTAGAAGAATTTCCTGCCTCATCAGTAGCAGTATATTTTACAACACCATCGGTACCTGCTCTTTTTACATAACCATTATTCTTTGCATAATTATTAAAAACAGTTCCAAGATATTCCACTGTTACCGTAATTTTATCGGTTTCTGTAGCATTGTCTTCTACAAAAATTCCGGGATCTTCATATTTTGTAAACATCAAAATAGTTGTATCAAACGTAAAAACACCTGCATATTCTGCAACAGGATTTATTGGTTTACCATTATAATTTTTGAGTTTTATCTTTGGTGCAGTTTCATCTTTATTACAACCGCTAAAAGATATTGCAAAAAGAACTATTACAATATTAAATAAAATGATGTACTTTTTCATAATAATACTAATTTATACAAATATACATTATTTTTTTATAAAAATAATAACAATTCCATTTTTTTTTATTATTTATATAATTTTTTTATTATATAATTTATATTAAATTTGTAAAAAAGTATGGAAACATATCAGGCTTCAGCACGAAAATTTCGACCGGATAGTTTTGAATCCGTTGTAGGACAAGAGGCTATCACACAAACACTAAAAAACATTGTGGTAAACAAACAAGTCTCTCAGGCATACTTATTTTGTGGCCCACGTGGCGTTGGAAAAACTACTTGCGCAAGAATTTTTGCAAAAACCATTAACTGCACAAATTTAACTCCAGAAGGCGAAGCCTGTAACGAGTGCCCGTCTTGTAAATCTTTTATTCAAAATCGCTCGATGAATATTTTTGAATGCGATGCAGCTTCAAAAAATTCTGTGGAAAACATTAAAGACCTGATAAACCAAGTTAGAATTCCGCCTTCCACTGGCAGTTATAGCGTATTTATCATTGACGAGGTTCACATGCTTACGGCCAGTGCATTCAACGCTTTCCTAAAAACCCTTGAAGAACCACCATCTTATGCCGTTTTTATATTGGCAACTACAGAAAAATACAAAATTTTACCAACAATTCTTTCTAGATGTCAAACATACGACTTTAACAGAATTTCTATTAATGATATTATTGAAAGACTAAAATATGTTGCCGATAAAGAAAAAATTTCTTACGAAGAAAATGCTCTTTACGCAATTGCACAAAAAGCTGATGGTGGAATGAGAGACGCTCTATCAATTTTCGACCAGATAGCAAGCTTTTCAAACAGAAATATTACCTATAAAGATACAATCAATAACCTTAACATTATTGAATATGAACTATACTTCAAAATCACTGACTTCTTACTCGCTGGCAATTATGAAGATGCTCTGCTTATTTTAAACGAAGTTATAAACAACGGATTTGAAGCCAACTACTTCGTTAACGGACTCGCTTCTCATTATAGAAACGTGCTTATTAGCAAAGCCCCTAAAACAGTAGAACTTCTAGAAATCGACAATGAAGCAAAAGGTAAATTTATTGAACACGCAAAAAAATGCCCCACAGATTTCTTATTCTTAGCAATTGATATTCTATGCAAATGCGATATGGAATACAAACAAAGTCTAAATAAAAGATTATTGGTAGAAATTACTTTATTGAAATTAGCAAACATTAATTTTCCTTTTAGAAATAATTCTACAATAAATCAGAGCAACAACACAGCAAAAACAAACGATAATATAAAGCAAGAAAAAACTCAAGAAAGCAGAATAGAAAAACCAATAGTAAAAAATATTACAGAAAAAAAAGACGAAAATGAAATAAGTCCAACAAAATTCTCAATGCTTCCTAATGATGAAAAAGAAGACATAAAGACAATAGAAAAAAGCGATTGGATAAAGTTTTTGAACACTTCAGATCTAGGGAACGTGAAGTTAAACCAATATTTAGAAACTCATATACCACAACTAATTACAAATGATAATTATTACATTCAAGTAGAGAAAGAAGCTATAAAACTAAGATTGGAATTATTTATACCTAAAATTAACGATTATTTTAAAAATTACTATAAAAATATTAACTTTGCAATAACTGTAGGAACAGAAAAAAAACAAACAGAAATTACTGAAGAAAAAAAAAATTTAATAACTGAAAAAAAAGAAGAAGTTAAAACACAAGTAGTACAAGAAATTAACGAAACAGAAAACATCGAAGATAAAAAAAAAAATAGAGATAAAGACAGCATATTAAATGACTTCTGTGAAAAAAACCCTTCATTTAAGACATTTTATTGGGATAATAATTTTGAAATTGATTAAAAAAAAATAAAATAAAATGAGAAAACATATTTTTAATGCAGGTCCTTGTAAATTATCAGACAGAACCTTAGAAAACACTGCAAAAGCAGTATTAGAGTTAAATAATTGTGGCCAATCTATTATGGAAGTATCGCATCGTAGTAAAGATTTTGAACCGATTTTAAACGAAACAATTGCTTTACTAAAAGAAACATTAAACGTTCCTGAAAATTATAGTGTCTTATTTTTAGGAGGTGGTGCAAGTCTTCAATTTTGTATGATTCCTTACAACTTCTTAAAGAAAAAAGCTTTTTACTTAAACACAGGAACTTGGTCTACAAGAGCAAAAGACGAAGCTGAATTATTAGGTTTTGGAGAAGTTGTTTGTGTTTCTTCAAAAGACAAAAATTTTACTTATATTCCAAAAGACTTTGTAGTTCCAAAAGATTGCGATTATGTTCATATCACAACAAACAACACAATCAGAGGAACTGAAATTCGCGAAGATTGGGATTTTGGTGTTCCATTAATTGCAGATATGTCTTCTGACATTTTAAGTCGTCCAGTAGATGTTTCTAAATATGCAATGATATATGGTGGTTGCCAAAAAAATATGGGTCCTGCAGGTGTAACTTTTGTTATCATCAACAACGACTTTTTGAAAAATGCAGTAGTAACAGACCGCGTAATTCCTACAATGCTTAGATATCAAACACACATTGATAATGGCACAATGTATAATACTCCTCCCTGTATTAACATTTTTGCAGTAAGAGAAACCTTATTGTGGATTAAAGAAGATATGGGCGGAATTGAAGTTATGGACAAATTAGCAGACAAAAGAGCAAATATGTTATATGATGCTATCGACAACAGCAAAATGTTTGTTGCTCCTGTTCAAGATAAAAAAGACCGTTCAAGAATGAATATTAATTTCGTGATGAAAGATCAATATAAAGAAATGGAAGACGAATTTATTAAATTTGTTGCCAGCAAAAATTGTGTTGGATTAAAAGGACACCGTTCTGTTGGTGGATTAAGAGCTTCTACTTATAATGCTTGTACAATTGAAGACGTTGAAGTATTAATCGCAGCAATGAAAGAATTTGAAAAAATCAAATTATAAAAAAAAATAATACATAAGAAAAGCCACCTGAGAGGTGGCTTTTTTATTTAATGCTTCAAAAAAGCAATAAAAAAATAAAATAAAAGTTTTATATAAATATATTTAAAGCAATGAAAATACAATTTCTTGGAGCTACCGGAGATGTTACTGGAAGCAAACATCTTATTACAACAGATGCTGGTATAAAAATATTATTGGATTGTGGACTTTATCAAGGAAAAGGAGAAGAAACCTATAATATGAATAAAAACATAGGTTTTTTACCCGAAGAAATTGATTATCTAATTCTTTCTCACGCACATATTGACCATTCAGGGTTAATACCTTATATTTATGACAAAGGTTTTGACGGACAAATAATATGTACTTCTGCCACAAGAAATTTATGTTCAATAATGCTCCCCGACTCAGGATATATTCAAGAAAACGACACAAAATGGTATAACAAAAAAATCACAAAAGCAGGAAAAGAACCCGTAAAACCATTATATACTCATAAAATCGCATCAGAATCAATCAAAAATTTCTTAAGTGTTCCTATAGATAAAGAAATTACAATACACACTGGAATTAAATTAAAATTTACAAATACAGGACACATGTTAGGAGGCGCAGTTGTTAATTTATCAATTACTGAATGGGGGAAAACAACTCGGATTGCTTACACAGGTGACATAGGACGACCAGAACCAAGAATACTATTACCCCCGTCAAAATTTCCACAATGCGACTATTTAATAATGGAATCTACCTACGGAAACAGATTGCATCCAAAAACGAAAGAAGCAGACGATCAATTATGCGAAATTATTAAAAATTGCTGTGAAAAGAAAAAAGGAAAATTAATAATACCTTCATTTAGCGTTGGTAGAACACAAGAAATTATATATACACTGAATAATCTCGTAAACGAAAATAAAGTAAAAAATATTGATGTTTTTGTGGACAGCCCATTATCTGTAAATGCAACCGAGATCTTCCGCTTACACACTGAATGCTTCAACCAAGAAGCACAAGAAAAACTTTATACCGATGATGACTTGTTTGGCTTTAAAAATTTGTATTACATAAAGAGCATAGAAGAATCCAAAAAATTAAATACCAGAGAAAAGCCTTGTATAATAATATCGGCATCTGGAATGGCAGAAGCAGGACGTGTAAAACATCATATTGCCAACAGCATCGATAAAAAGAAAAACACAATATTAATTGTAGGATACTGCACTCCTACTTCATTAGGAGCAAGAATTCAAGATAAAACAAAAAAAACGATTTCTATTTTCGGAATGGAGCATAAAATAAATGCCGATATTGAAAAAATTGAATCCTATAGCGGTCATGCCGACTACGAAGAAATGTTGAAATTTATCGAATGCCAAGACAAAAAACAAATTAAGGAAATATTTTTGGTTCATGGAGATGACGAGGCTAGAAATTATTTTAAAAAAATATTATTAGACGCATCTTACAAAAATATTACTATACCGAAATTCAGAGAAGAAAAAATTATTGCTATTAATAAGTAATGGTAAAAATTCTAAGTTCAAATAAATCTATTAATTATTTCATTTTAGTAATAATTATGCTCGTATTTTGGGCATATCGTTTTTTTTATAACCCTATTTGGATAGAAGAACATGGTTTTTTGGAAAATTTGGTTTATCAATATTTTAATCCACAAACAATAAAAATAATATCTCCAATAATCGCAGCTATTTTAATACTGTTTTTCTCATTCTACTTAATATCAGCAAACACACAAATAATAATATTTCCTAAAGCATATCAAGTAATAGGAGTTTTTTTCGTGATTTTCTCCGGTTTTTGGATAAATGCTCAAAAAGCTACTCCAGAATTATTCGCTACAATATTCTTATATTTGGCAATATTCCAGATGTATAAAACCTATAAGTTAGAAAATGTTGCGATAAAATTTTTCGATATAGGATTCTTATACGGAATTTCGCTAGCTATTAATACATATTATATTTTTTTCCTTCCAATAGTTATTCTATCTACTTTTATTATTAAAAAAATATCTCCAAAAGAAATAATTTCCTTAATCTTGGGAATCATGACAATAATAATAATAGTACTATTGTTATTTTTCTTTTTCGGCGACATAAATACATATATTGATTACTATAAAAATTCTATCATAAATTTATTTACTGCAAATACACATAAAGAAAAATTTCTTTTATTTTTATTTCCTCAGATAATAATCACCTTATTTGTATTTACTTACAGTTTTTTCATAAAGCAAAGTTCACTCTTTACCAAAAAAGTAAATTTTATATTGTTATTGTTTACATTTGTAAGCGTTATTTTTATCATGCTACCAGGCAATTCTATTGAATCAACAGTGGTACTATTTGTACCCCTTGCTTTTTTATCTTCAAATATTTTTGTATCTCTAGGGAATAAGACTAAAACTGTTTTTTACTATTCAATAATACTTTTAACGATTTTTTCTCAATTTTTACAAATAAATTTAATATTTAGCAAATAACAAATGGAAATATATAAACAAAAAACTAAATGGAAATATATCTTGTTGTTTGTTGCAGTTATTATTGCAGGCTTATCTAGTTGGTATACAGGAAGATTGGTTGAAAATTTATCATTGGAAGAACGGAAAAGAATAGAACTCTGGGCAGAAGCAACACAAGAAATGATTAATGCAAGTCCGGAATCCGACCTTAATGTGGTTGCATTTAATGTTATTGAAAGTAACGAATCTATTCCCGTAATAATAGTGGATAAAAACGATAATATTATAAGTTACAGAAACCTCGATTCACTAAAAATGCAGGATTCGTTGTATGGAAAAAAAATATTGGAAGACTTTAAAAACAACGACAATGACGAATTTTATATCAAAATAGAAAACGACACAGTAAACACAGTATATTATTCCAACTCAAAAATATTGGATCAAGTATATTATTTCCCATACTTGCAATTAGGAATAATACTTCTATTTATCGTATTTGCATATTTGTTATTCAGCATTTCAAGACGTGCCGAACAAAACCATATTTGGTTAGGAATGTCAAAAGAAACAGCACACCAATTAGGAACACCAATTTCATCATTAATGGCTTGGGTGGAAATATTAAAAAACGATAAATATAATGAAGAACTTACTACAGAAGTCGAAAAAGATATAAAACGCTTAGAAAAAATATCATCAAGATTTTCAAAAATCGGCAGTAAGCCCAAACTAGACGTAGAAAATATTGTAACAATTATAAGCGATGTGATATCATATATTTCGCCACGAATTTCAAAAGGAATAAATATAACATTTGAAAAAGACAAAAGCACTATATTGGCACCTATTAATGTAGATTTGTTTGAATGGGTGATAGAAAATTTATGCAAAAACGGAGCTGATGCTATAAAAGACATTGGGACAATAAGCATAAAAATGTCTGAAAATAAAAAAAATGTATTTATTGATATTACAGACTCTGGAAAAGGAATAGCAAAATCAAAATTTAGAATGATATTCAAACCAGGTTACACAACAAAAAAACGTGGCTGGGGGCTAGGTTTATCATTAGCTAAGAGAATAATTGAACAATATCACAACGGGAAAATATTTGTGAAAAATTCAAAAATTGGAATTGGGACAACATTTAGGATAATATTAAAAAAATAAAAAAATATTTTGTTATCTCAAAAAAAAGCATTACCTTTGTAGTCATTAAAAAAATATAAATATTTATATTAAAACAATATTACGATGTACGCAATAGTTGATATACAAGGGCAACAATTTAAAGTTGAAAAAGGAACAAAATTATTTGTAAATCGCTTAGAAAACGAAGAAGGTAGTAAAGTCGATTTCCAAAATGTTTTATTAATAGAAAATGAAAACAAAGTAGAAGTTGGAAAACCAAGATTGAATGCTAGTGTTTCTGCAACAGTTTTAAAACATTGCAAAGGAGATACAGTTTTAATTTTCAAAAAGAAAAGAAGAAAAAGTTTTCAAAAATTAAATGGTCACAGACAATCTTTGTCAGAAATAGAAATTCAAAGTATTAATTTATAAAATAAAGAGATATGGCACATAAGAAAGGAGCAGGTAGCTCACACAACGGACGTGAATCAGAAAGCAAAAGATTAGGTGTAAAAATATATGGTGGACAAGAAGCTATTGCCGGAAACATTATCGTTCGTCAAAGAGGAACAGTTCATCACCCAGGAGATAATGTAGGTATTGGTAAAGACCATACTCTTTTTGCATTAATAGACGGGACTGTACAATTCAAAAAAAGACGTGATAATCGTTCTTTTGTTTCAGTTCTTCCTATTGTTTAAGACTAAATCTAAAAAAATTATTATAAACTCCCGCTATTTTGCAGGAGTTTTTCTATTTATATATTAATTTTATGAAAAAAAAATTATTTTTATCACTAGGAATTATTTTTTTGATTCTAATAATTGACCAAGTATTAAAAATATGGATAAAAACTACTTTTTCGCTAGGAGAAAGCATTAACCTTATTGGTGATAAAATTCAATTGCATTTCGTTGAAAATCCAGGAATGGCTTTTGGGATGGAATTTGGTGGTTCTACGGGAAAAATATTTTTGAGCATTTTTAGAATTTTAGCTGTTGGTGGTCTTACAACATACCTAATATACCTCATAAAACGTAAAGAAAATAATTATTTAATAATTTTTATTTCATTGATTATCGCAGGTGCTTTTGGAAATGTTATCGACTGTATGTTCTATGGAATGATTTTCGATAAAGGAATGGTTTTTGATCCCAGCTTAGGCCCGAACGGCAATTGGGTTGGATATTCAGGAATTGCTAATTTTTCAGACACAGGCTACTCCTCATTTCTACAAGGTCAAGTTGTTGATATGTTATATTGCCCATTATTTACATTTCCAGAATGGGTACCATTCGTTGGCGGAGATATTTTCTTCAGCCCGATTTTTAATGTAGCCGATTCAGCTATTACAATCGCTGTTTTCTTTGCCTTAATATTTTATAAAAAAGTTTTTAAACAGACTACAAAGCCTGAAATCATTCAGGAATAACTTTTTTTCTGCTTTTAAAACAATTGAAAACAGAAAATAAAAGTAAACATATTACTGCCGATAAAGATACGTACTCTCCTATTTTTACCGATGATGGTTCAAATCTAAATTTAATACTGTATTCTCCTTCCGGCATAAACAACGCTCGCAATATATAATTTACTCTAAGTATGGGAATTGATTTTCCATTAATACTTGCAGTCCAACCCTTAGGATAATAAATCTCGGAAAAAATCAGCATTTGTTTTGATGCAGAACGATAAGAGTATTCTATTTCATCACTACTATACTTAACAATATTAATAGTAGCATTTGTATCGCGAAATTCAAGTTGTTGATTAGAAATTATATTTTCATATTGAAAACTTACAACAGCCTGCTTCTTAGTATCTATATATTTTAAACTTTTTAATTCCTCATCTTCTTTCACAAAAATGCATGTATCAATAAAAAAAGCGAAAGAATTTGCAGCAGTATTTATTATCGGAAGTGAATCGGCATCGTAATAGATAGAAGAAAGATTGAGCATATTCGAAATATTTAAATTTGCCTGCTCGGAGAAAATTTCATTTAATTGTGCATTTGGTATATTATTAAGTTTTGCAGAATATATGATGTTTTTTATTGTATTAATTTCACCCACACTATTATCTATATAGTAATGATAAAATTTTTCGTAACGGCTTAACGGGAATTTACTTGTTCCAGAAATTGAGTTTTTAAGATTATTATTAGTAATTTTCTTTCCAAGATTAATGCTACGATTAATAGAATCGTTTCTAAAATCTTGTTTATCAACATTGTCATTAAATATTTCAGGAGAAAAATTCAAATTTGAATAGAAAGTATTCAGAGAAAAAATATCCTTAGAAATTGCATTTAGATTTAATGAAGAATAAGATGAATATTCAATCAAAGAAAGTATCATCGGCATATTTATTAATAATGCAGAAAATAAAACTGCAAAAAAGTAAAGAAAAGAGATAGAATAGAATTTTATCTTTTTCTTATATTTATTGTAAATAAATAAAGCTAGAAAAGAAAGAAATGCAAAAATCAAATAAGATAAGATGAAAATAAAAACAGAAAGATATATTAAAAAAGAGAATAGAGAAACAGCAGAAAGAAATGAGCATATCTTAAATTTGTTTTTTATCAGTAAAAAAGTAGAATAACAAAGAGGAATGAAGACAAGAAAGAAAAGGAAAAAGAAGAAATTTTTTGTAAAATAACTTATCAATAAAGATATTAGAAGTAAAATAATAGATGAGGATACAGAAATAATTTTATTAATATTTGATTTATAAAAAAGTAGAAATAAAATTATTAAAATTGAGAAATTTAAAATTGAAGATTCCCACAAAGAAGAAGCGATAATATTAATAAATTTTTCTATTGAAGTTAATGACAAATAATTTGGCATTCCGCAATATTGAGAGATATCCCAAGAAGCAAAAGTATAATTTGCAGCCGTAGAACTTAAATTCGGGAAAACAGATTCAATAAGAAAGCTTAGTCCGATTGAAATTAATGCAAATATCAGAATAATTAGAATATTAAAAAAAAGAGTCTTATTTTTTTTCATCACTTTATATTTTTTTCTTTGCAAATTGCCTCATAAGCATTATTCAATTCCTGAAATTTTTCTTTTGCTTTCTCTTTTTCAGCCTCCGTTTTATTTACATATTTATCGGGATGAAAAATTTTTGCTTTTTCTCTAAATGCCTGTTTAATTTCTTTGTCGGTAGCATAAGGAGTAACTCCCAATATTTTATAATTCTCATAAATATTGACATTGCCATTCGATCTTGAATTTGAATTCGACCCACCATAATAATAATTTGATTCTGAATAATTATCATTATTATTATTAGTATTTGAATGGCGATAATGAAAATTACTTCCAATATTATTATAATCTGCTTGAGAAATTCGTAAATAGGAAGCGACATAATTTATGAATCTCATTTCTTTTATGTCAATACCACCATCGGAAGCTGCAATTTTAAAAAGAAGTTGAACAATTAGCAATTTTGATTCATAATTAAAGTGTCGATTTAATATTCGGCAAGAATTATTTACTTGAAATTCAGTAAGATTCGACCTTAAATATATTCTTAACTGTTGCAAAGGAATATTTGGATCTTTTGTCGGGAAGAAGCGTTTTAAAAATATTTTCACTTCTTCAAGTTCGCAAACTTTTGCTATATTGTCTTGCTTCATCAAATAAGCGACAACGCACATTAAATGATTCAACAATTCTTCTTCTCCTTTTGGAGTATTAGTTTCGGAAGAATCATAACTCTTCGTTTTAGCTTTACTTCCAAACAAAGAAGAAAGAATTATTACGACAATAATAATAAAGAATAGACTCATGAATTAAATGGTTTTATTACCTTTATTTTTCAAAAAAAGTTTTTTGTAGTTTTGGATTTGTTCATCTGTTATAGTAATATTTCTACGTAACATTACTTTTTTCATGGTATCAATTGCTTTTTCGAAAGAATAATCCTCGATTTTATCATCTATAAGCCATGAAAAAGAAGGAATAAATTTTGGCGGAAAACCAGTTGCAGCAACATTTACAGCTACGCCTACAGTTGTCCCGGTATTAAATTTTGTAGCAATAGCCGCTTTCGAATGGTCTCCCATAAACAAACCACAAAAAAGGAGATTTGTCGACATATAGCTATTAGTTTCAAAATTCCATATTTTTACATCGGAATAATTATTTTTCAAATTTGAATTATTCGTGCCTGCACCCAAATTACACCATTCACCAATAACAGAATTTCCAAGGAAACCATCGTGAGCTTTATTTGAATAAGCAAAAATTACTGAATTGCTAATTTCGCCTGCGACTTTACAATATGGGCCAATAGTTGTTCCGGAATAAATTTTACTGCCCATCTTTACTTCAGCATGTTCACATAATGCGAAAGGACCTCTGATATGAGAGCCTTCCATAATCTTTGCATCTTTTCCAACGTAAATTATTCCCTCGCTACTATTCAAAGTAGAACATTCAACAGTTGCTCCCTCTTCAATAAAAATTTGATGTTTTCCAAAACAAAGATTTGTTGAAGATATATTTTGTGATTTTCTACCTTCTGTAATTAATTGAAAATCAGAATCAATACAAATAGGATTTAAAAGAAAAATATCACAAATATTATTTAAGAACAATAATTCTTTTTTATATTCAACTGACGGAACTTCATCAAAATTTGTGTTAGCGCTTTTGTGACAGGCAATTATGTTATTGTCTTTAATTAATTTTGTATTTTTTAGAGAAAGGATTTCATTATATAAATCTTTATCAGGAATTATTGCGGAGTTAATAATAAGCTCATCATCATTTGATAAGCTGTTTTTTGCTGACTTAAAATCATCAAGAGAAAAAACCAAATAATTATTAATTCCAAAAAACTCCCATTTTTTTCGAATAGTAAATATACCTACTCTAATGTCTAAAGCAGAACGAGTATAAGTAAAAGGAAGTAGTTTATGATAATTAAAATCTATAAAAAATATTTTTTTCATTGTAATCACATTATTAACCAAAAAAATTAAGAAATGTTATAATTATCTAAAAAATCATCGATATTTTTCAGTATGATATTGAAACGTTTTTCCATAGCCTCTTTAGTTGCATAACCTATATGAGGAATTAGAATTGTGTTTGGACATGAGAACATAGGATGGGTATTTTCGATTGGAGGTTCATGTTCATAAACATCGATAGCAGCACCGGCAATTTTATTTTCAGTCAGCAATCTTGACAAACAATTATAATCAATAATACCTCCACGGGCAGTATTTATCAGCAAAGAAGATACTTTCATCATTCTCAATAAGTTCTCGTTTATAAAATTATTCGTTTCTTTACAAAAAGGGATATGGAGAGAGATAATATCAGCCTGACTAAAAATTTCTTCTATTGGTAAGAAAGTTACAAAAGATGACTTTTTAGGCGTTCTGTTATAAGCAATGATTTTACAGGAAAAAGCACTAAATAAATTTGCAACGGTCTCTCCTATTGCTCCAAATCCAATAATACCGACAGTTTTACCATATAATTCAGTTCCTAAAAAATTATTTCTGGTTTTTTGATTTCTAGTTTCTTTATCCAAAAAATTTATATTTCTCATCAAATTAATGGCAAGAGCGAGCGTTAATTCTGCAACGGCTTGAGTAGCATAGGAAGCTGCATTTTTAACAATTATATTACGTCTTTTACATTCCTCCAAATCAATATGGTCTAACCCAGTAAATGCAACATTAAGAAATTTTAATTTTGGGCATCCATCCAATATTTTTTTTGAAATGGGAATATTACTCACGCACAAAATATCGGAATCTTTAGCTCTTTCAATTAGTGTATAAGGAGTCTCATCTCTATTTAGATAATAATCAACTAGAATATTTTTTTTTTCAAAATATTTTTTAGCTTCCAACAATTTCCTTTCACAGACAGCTAGAGATTCGACGAATGTAATTTTCATAATCAATTATAAGGTACAAATTTACAACAAAAAAAAATATAAACAAAGTTTATGTATTAAGTATTATATTTGTAGAGATAAAAATTAGAAATGAAGACAAAGTTCACAGAAATATTAAAAATTAAATATCCAATAATGCAAGGAGGCATGCAGCATTTAGCAACACCGGAATTAGCATCTTCAGTGTCAAATGCAGGAGGATTAGGGACATTAAACTCAAGAATATATGGAAGCCAAGAAGCATTAGAAAATGCTATTATTGAAACAAAATTGAAAACAAAAAATCCATTTTGCGTTAATATTTCTATGCTGCCTGAAGAAACTATTTCTGATGATATTTTACATAGAATTGATATATTTTTTCGCAATAAAGTATCAGCAATAGAAACCTCGGGGAATTGTCCTAAAGAGATGGCGGCTTTTATCAGGGAAAACAAAAAGGATTGTACATGGATACATAAAGTTGGGAGCATAAAACATGCTATAAGTGGGGAGAAAATGGGTGCAGATATAATAACAATAATAGGTGCAGAAGTTGCAGGACATCCACACAGAGATAATATTGGAACAATAGTAATAGCAAACAGAGCGAGTAAAATTCTTAACATTCCCGTTTTATCCGCCGGTGGAATCTGCGATGCTGCAGGATTAATTTCGGCACTAGCAATGGGTTGTTGTGGAATTGTTATGGGGACAAGATTTGTCGCATCAAAGGAATGTCCTATACACATCAACTTCAAAAATTGGATTGTAAATGCTAATGAAACCAATACAACAACTTGTTTAGAAACAGTAAACAATGTAATAAGAGTTGCAAACAATACCGCCGCTCAAAAATGTCAAGAGATGGAAAGAAACGGAGCAGGAATAGAAGAACTTTTCTCGATAATTAGCGGAAAGATAAATAAAACAAACTATGTCTCTGGAGATTTTGAAAATACGCTTTTCCCTACCGGTCAGTCTGTTGGACTTATTACAGAAATACTAAGTTGCAAAGAAATAATCGACAAAATAATTACAGAAGCAGAAGAAAAGATAAAAACATTAAACAATATAGTAATATGAAAATTAAGATAATAAACAAATCAAAGCATCAATTACCTGAATATTCAACCCCTCACTCAGCAGGCTTAGATTTAAGAGCAAATATTGACGAATCAATAATATTGGCACCATTAGAAAGAAAATTGATACCAACGGGATTATTTATTGAATTACCTGTCGGATATGAAGCACAAATACGGCCAAGAAGTGGCTTGGCATTAAAAAATGGCATTACCGTATTAAATTCTCCGGGGACAATTGA
>CAZBPT010000034.1:22442-23506 GCA_964493875.1 uncultured Bacteroidales bacterium
AAAGAAATTAAGGATTTAAAAAAAATTTATATTTTTTTTATAAAAAATTGTTTTTTAAAAATTAAATGTTATATTTGAAAAAGTGATAATTTACGATTTTAAAAAATTAATTAAAGAAACACAAGATGAACAAAAGTGAATTAATCAGCGCAATGGCTGAAAAAGCCGGATTGTCAAAAGTAGACAGCAAAAAAGCATTAGAATCTTTCATTTGTACAGTAACCGAAGAATTAAAAAAAGGTGAAAAAGTTACATTGGTAGGTTTTGGTACTTTTGGAGTTTCAAAGAGAGCAGCTAGAAAAGGCCGCAACCCAAGAAAAGCTAACGAAATTATTAATATCCCTGCAAAAAAAGTTGCTAAATTTTCTGCAGGTAGCGAATTAAAAGAAGCTGTAAAATAATTTGAGTTAAGATAAGTAGCAGTAATCGCTTACTGCTACTTATTTTTTTTTTGTATTTTTCATTAAATAAGTAGTTTTTTTTATGCAAAAAAGATTGATTTCTTTCTTGTCAGAATTGGTTACTGCTGAAAGATATAATAATTTTCAGCAAGTGATAAATAATAGGACAAACTATATCACTGTAGTACTGGAAGATTTATTTCAATCGCATAACGCATCAGCGGTATTGCGTTCATGCGAATGTTTTGGCGTTCAAAATGTTCATTTTATAGAAAACAAATTTCAATTCATTGAAAATCCTGAAGTTGCGGTTGGATCGTCGCAATGGATTACTACAAACAGATATAATAGAAGCGAAAACAACACATTAGAAACAATAAAAAAATTAAAAAAAGATGGTTACAGAATTGTAGCCACAACCCCGCATAAAGATGATGTAAGTCTTGATAAATTAGATCTTGAACGCGGGAAAATAGCATTAATTTTCGGAACAGAATTAAATGGACTATCAGATTTAGCTCTTGAAAATTCAGACGAATATATGAAAATTAACATGTTTGGATTTACTGAAAGCTTTAATATTTCCGTTTCGGTAGCTCTTTGCCTTTATGAATTAACATTAAGATTAAGAAAAACCAACATTGACTGGCAACTGAGTGAAAG
>CAZBPT010000034.1:23606-25151 GCA_964493875.1 uncultured Bacteroidales bacterium
AAAATCGGCTCTTGAACGAAAACTGTCATTTATTATTCCTTCAATTAACCAATATCTGTTATTTAATAATTGCAATCCATTAAGAGGCTCTATCGGTTCATCGGGTTGTACCAAACTTTGCGTAACACGAATAAGAACAGAATCTCTGACATTATCTACATATAAAACAGTATAAGTTTTATCGAATTGACATGTGCCTGTAGATTTTATAAATTTATAAAAATCAATATTTGCATCAGAAGTTCTTTCTTCAAAATCACAGAAAACTCGTATCGGTTCAAAATTATCAAAATTAAAAATTTGTTCACCATATTCACCGTCAAATTGAATAATTTCTGTTTTTTTATTAAAAGCAGAATCCATAAAAGTGAGTTCAACGCGATTAGAATTTGCAAAACTAGTTCTTCCTTTTAATTTTTGTCTTACAAAGACTTTGCAAGAAGAAGAATTTAAAAATTGTACCGAATCGATTTCATAATGAACAAAACCGCCTGTAAATACCCAATCCTGAAAAAAATCTGTTAAGTCCATATTAGAATGATAAGAAAGGCTGTCACGAAGTTCTTCAGAAGAAAAGTTTTTAAATTGGTTATTTTCCAAAATTTTCTTTAATGAATAAAAGAACAGGGAATCTCCTAAATATGAACGTAAGGCATGAGTTACTTCGGCACCTTTATCATAAACGGTAGAAGAATAGGTTAAATCTAGTGGCATTGGAGAAATAGGAAGAAAATCTCCATCTTCATATCTTAAGTCTTTAATAACAGAAAAATGTGCATTCCTTCGGTATAATTTTGCATTATCTTTTCCATAAAAAAATTCTCTGAATATAGTTTCACAATAAGTAGTGATTCCTTCATTTATCCACATATCTTCGGCAGAAGAGCAAGTGATTAAATCGCCAAACCAGTGATGAGCCAATTCGTGATAAAAGAGATCTTCATAAGAAATAGTTCCATTAACAAAGCCGGTACCAACGGCGATATTTGTTGCATGTTCCATAGCTCCACTATTAAAAGGTACTACGACATATCCTACTCTTTCCCATTTATATTCTCCAAATTTTTCTTCAAAAATTGCTAGTGCAGATTTTAAATTTTCAAAAGAACTTGCTACATTAGAAATATTAACCGCATAAATAGAAATTGGAATATCTCTATTTATCCCGTGATAAACATCTTCATATATTTGAAAATTTGCAACAGCAACAGATGCTAAATAAGTTGGTATTTCCTCATTTAAAAGCCATTCAAAAATTTTATTATCATTTTCTAATGTATCAACATTTACCAATTCTCCATTACAAACTGCAGTATTATCGGGATTAGTAATAATAAAAAAATGATATTTTGCTTTGTCGGTAAAATTATCAACACAAGGGAACCAAACTTTTCCGTAATTGTGAGGAATATCGTACAAAGACACTCCCATATTAAAAGCATAACCGTTACTGAAATAAAAACCGCCAAAAGAATTTCCTCCCATTAAAGGTTGTCCGTGGTAATAAACGGTAATGTCGAGATTTTCGTTTGCATTTATTCCCTG
>CAZBPT010000035.1:0-24275 GCA_964493875.1 uncultured Bacteroidales bacterium
TATATATAATTGAATATTATGAAAAAAATTTCTTTAATAGTAACGGCGTTGGTGTGCCATTGGATCTTTCCTTAAATCAACATTGTGATCTTTAATAAATTCTTCTGCCAACCAATCAATTATCTTATGGTCAAAATCATCACCACCAAGATGTGTATCTCCGTTTGTTGATTTTACTTCAAAAACGCCATCTCCAAGTTCCAAGATTGAAATATCGAATGTTCCACCACCAAGGTCAAATACTGCAACTTTCATGTCTTTGTTCTTTTTGTCAAGACCATATGCCAAGGCAGCAGCCGTTGGTTCGTTGATGATACGTTTCACTGTTAATCCAGCAATTTCTCCAGCTTCTTTTGTTGCTTGACGTTGAGAGTCACTGAAATATGCAGGAACTGTAATTACGGCTTCGCTAATTGTTGTGCCAAGATAATCTTCTGCAGTTTTTTTCATTTTTTGAAGTACAATTGCAGATATTTCTTGTGGTGTATATGTACGTCCATCTATGTCTACTCTTGGCGTGTCATTATCTCCTTTAATTACTTTATACGGAACTCTTTCAATTTCTTTTGTCATCTGAGAATAACGTTCTCCCATAAATCTTTTTATTGAAAATACAGTATTTTTAGGATTTGTTATTGCTTGACGTTTTGCAGGATCCCCTACTTTACGTTCACCGTCTTTTAAAAATCCAACTATTGATGGAGTTGTACGTCTTCCTTCGCTATTTGCTATAACAACTGGTTCGTTGCCTTCCATAACTGATACACACGAATTTGTTGTGCCTAAGTCTATTCCTATTATCTTTCCCATTTTATCTGTTTTAATATTATTAATTTTTTTTTGTTTCCTTACTGTTCTCAATATTTGTGCCATTGCTTTTTTTTATATTTTTAGATAATTCTGTCAGTTTATTAATATTTTTCAATGACATTCTTGTTATTCTGCTATGACATTTTGTCATAATGCTAAGAAAAATTTGTCAAAAAACAATAAAATTCCAATTTTTTTTGTATATTTGTATAAGATATGAAAAAAGGAGTTTTCTTAATAGTATTTTTTGTTATTATTGCTTCAAATATTTTTTCGCAAAGCAATGACAATTATTCTTATGAACCATTATTCGATTCTACGGATAATGCTGTATTTGATATTAATAAAAAAGACAAAATCTCATTATTAAATAAAGATCGTTTTTCTTATAAGTTATCTATAGGCTCGTCTTTTACTTCTTTTGGAAATACAAATATATATTCTAGCTATCTTGCTCCCGAATTAAATTACAAAATAAACGAAAAGTTTTCGTTCTCAGTGGGTGCTATCGCTTACGCTACGTATTTTCCAACGTCTGTAAGTATTAATAATGAAGAATTACCAATGAACAATAAATATAGAGCAAATATTGGTATATATGGGAAAGGATATTATATGCCTACAGATAAACTTACAGTCTTTGGTTCTTTTGCTTATTTCCCAACTTCAGTCCGCGAAAACGATTTTATAAATACCACGATAGGTGCTGAGTATAAAGTTACTGAAAAATTTTCTGTCGTTGCAGGTGTAAGCATCTCAAAAGGGAACTATTACTCTCCCCAAAACAATTCTTATTTTAATCATAATTTTGGTTATAATTTTAATACCCCGTTTATTGGATTTTAATGCTTTTTTTAACGATTAATAAATTTCTTGTTTTCTTATTTCTGATGATAAAAATATACCTAATTTATTAATTTTGTTAATTGTATGATACAATTATCTTTTTCTAAAAAAATTATGATAAAAGGCATTACTTTTGTACTAAAATGAAGATGAAAGTTAATAGGAAGAAAAGAGTAATAATAATATTTTTTGCAATTATTTTGCAAACGATATTATCTTTTTTTTTCATATTATATTCTCCCTCATCACAAAGCTTTTTAGCACGACAACTTGTAAAAATTTTCGCTAATTATTATGATATCGATGCCAAAATCGATAGATTATATTTTTCATTCCCAAATAATATTGTCCTTGAAACTATTGAAGTTAAAGATTCTTTGAAAGAAAATATTCTTACTGCAGATAAGATTACTGCCGGCATAAATGATTTCAGCATTAGAGGTAAATTAATAAATATAAACGAATTAACAATTTCTTCTCCTCATATAAATACATATATAGACAAAAATGGAAAAAAAAATTTTGATTATATCATTAATAAATTTTCAAGAAATAAAGATGATACATCAAAAACAGAAATTCGCATTTCCTGCAAAAAATTTATTCTTGATGATGCTAATTTTTCTTTTGTAAATCAACAAAAAGAAAAAAAAGATTCTCTTTTCGATATTAATAATATCAATTTATTACATTTTTCCACAACAATTTCTGATATTAAATATTCCGTAGACAGTTTGTCTGTTTTCGTAGAAGATTTTAAATGCGAAGAAAATAATTCCGGATTCAAAATTAAAGACATTAATACAAAAATATCATTGTCGAAAAATGAATTGTTATTATCAAACTTAACTCTGATAATTAATGATTCTAAACTTATTTGCCCAAAATTTCAAATCAAGAAGAAGGATAGTAAAAATTTTGATTGGACAAAACACATTTCTGTGAAATTGAATATTGATTCATTGATTTTTGATGTCTCAGAACTAGCTTTTTTTTCTCCAAAGTACAAAGGCATTCATGAAAAAATTAGATTGTCGGGAGATTTTTCTGGAAAATATTCCAATTTTAAATGTGATAATTTTAAACTTAGTTGCGGTATTAAAACCAATCTTTCTGCAGACCTTTCAGTAAATGGTCTCCCTGACTACGATAATACATTTATTTTTGGGAATGTGGATAATCTAAATACTACTATTTTTGATATTCAAAATATTATCGCCACTTTAAACCCTCCTGACAACAAAAATAATATCAATAAAAAGAATATTGTAAGAGAATATCAAAAGAACAAAATTAATTTCAGTAATATTAATTTTAGAGGAAATATAACAGGTTTAGCAAACGATTTTGTAACTTATGGAATCTTTACCACAAATTTGGGAACCATTAAAACAGATGCTGCCTTTGTTTCCGATTTTGAAAAAAAATCTTTCAAACTTAAAGGTAATATTGTTGCAAAAGATGTGGAACTCGGGCAAATTATTAACGACACGTCTATGCTTGGGAAAATCTCTCTTAACGCAACGTTGAATGGTAAATTTTCAAAGAAAAATGTAAATTTCGATTTTGGAAATAAAAACAATAATTCTCTTCAAAATTTTATTGCCAATTATTTTTATAATATAAACTCCGATTGTAATATCGAAAACATTAATGTACTTGACTATACTTATCAAAATATCAGCATAAATGGAGATTTGGATAATGATTTGTTTGAAGGAAAAATTAAAATTGATGATGAAAATTTAAGATTATTATTTGATGGAAAATATTATATCTCATCAAAAAACATTGAAGAAAACGAACTTAATTGCCGCTCTTTTGTAAGAGCTAATTTAAGCAAGCTACATTTATTGCCTGATTCCGTAAATAGCAAAATTATTTTTGCTCTTAATTCAAATATTAAAGGAGATTTTTTGAAATTTCCAACAGGGAATCTTGATATCAAAAAATTAAAATTCACTTATAATGAAAGACTGCTAGAAGTTCCTGAATTAAATGTGAATATGTTTTATGAAAATAACGAACAAAAAATATCAGTTAAATCTGACCTCCTCGAACTAGATGCCAATGGAATCTTTAAATTCAACGAATTAAAATATTATGTTCAGTCAATGCTTAATTCAAATATTTCTGCATTTATTCCCGAACCCGAAAAACCTACAACAATTTCTAATAACAATATTGATTTTAATATAGCTGTAAATCGACTTAACGACATTATTCAAATGTTTGTTCCAAATATTTCGATACCGGAAGAACTTCTTGTTGATGGTAGATTTTCCTCAAAAAATAATTATCTTAATACTCACGTCAGTGTCCCTCTTTTTATGTATGACAGCATTTTTTTCTGGGGGAATGAAATAAATTTGCTTTGCTCAAACGATTCTGCTAATGTTTATTTTAATAATCAGGAAATCGGGAAACCAAATGCAATTATGGAAAATCTTAACATTAAATCTACAGTAAAAAATAATCGAAATACATTAAATGTTAAGTGGAATAATAATGATACTCTAAACCAAAATTATGGAGATTTAAAAGTTTTGACAAAGTTCAAGAAGGAAGACGGAAAAAAAATTCCTACTATTGATAATATTTTGTACAAAACCGACTTCATGGTAAATAATAAATTATGGAAATTAAAGAAAAGCAATATCTATGTTGATGCCAACGAAAAATTCATCAGCATTTCTGACTTTACTTTGAGACACCAGTACGAAGAAATATCATTAGAAGGAGAAATTTCCAATAAAGAAAATAATAAACTAAATATAAATATAAATAATTTTGACTTATCGTTTTTTAATTCCTTTTTTGATAAGAATGATTTTAAAATATCCGGTTATCTCGATTTATACTCAGGTTCTGTTTCTGATGTTTTTAATTCTTTTAAAATAAATTTATCGCCGGAATTTTCAGATTTGAAACTTTATGATAATAATCCTGAAAATCTTAGTGACGATACTCTTAGCATAGATAATATTATCGTTGATCTTGAATGGAACTCTTCAACAAAA
Organism: uncultured Bacteroidales bacterium; assembly: GCA_964493875.1. Lineage (GTDB taxonomy): Bacteria > Bacteroidota > Bacteroidia > Bacteroidales > ML635J-15 > Bact-19. The sequence continues at coordinate 4,677 of CAZBPT010000035.1, forward strand.
GAATTCCTCCTTAATACGGAATCTACGGCAGAATTTATTAAAAAAATCTATATCAAATATAATCCTTCAAGCGATAAATTGTCGGGAGAAGTTAAAATTAAAGATTTTAATGTTTCTATCCTTAATCCTTTATTAGATAAATATGGTGTTTGTGGCCTTGATAATAATGTTTCAATAAATGCAAATATTGCAGGAAGTCTTGGCTCTCCTCTAGTCGATGGAAACGTAATTTTTACAAATACAGCTCTTACATATAGATTATTAAATTTACAGGTAATTCTTAACGATACTGTTAAAATTACAAATAATTCCTTCCTTTTTGAACGTTTTGCGTTTGAAGATAAAGAAAAAAATAAAGGAAGAATTAATGGTGGCCTTTATCATAATAATTTTAAAAATTTCCGTTTCGATTTTAATGTTTTTTGCATGAACATGAAAATTATGAACACAACCGAAAAGGATAATAATGATTATTATGGTACTGTATATGGAACAGGCTCAGTGAAAATTGCAGGTAATGCAAAAAATTTCGGTATTGACGTGAATGCAAGAACAGCGCCCAACAGCGTTTTTGTTCTACCAATGTCAAGTTCTTATGAAAATAGTATTAACGATTTTGTTACTTTCATTAAACACGACAGCACAAACTTCGAAATGACATATACTCCACCGGAATCAAGTTCGGATTATTATCTGATTATTAATGCCGAAGTCACTCCTGACGCTATCATACAAATTGATTTTGACCCTAAAATCGGCGATATTATCCGTGCAAGAGCAAAAGGAAATATAAAAGTTGAGTATAACCCAAGTGACGGCTTCTTTATTTATGGAGAAACCGAAATTCAGGAAGGAAATTATCTATTTACCCTCGAAAATATTATCAATAAAAAATTTATCATAAAAAAAGGCGGTACACTTACTTGGTCAGGAGACCCCATTAATGCTAATATTGATATTTCCGCAAGTTATAGAACTCGCGCTCCTATTAAAGATTTGTTCTTCGACTCGGTAGATTCAACCGAATTTAACCAAACGGCTAATGTAGATTGTAATATGCACCTTAGCGGATTACTTACAAAACCCGATATAGAATTTTCAATTGATATACCTAACGGCAACGAAAAAGTTAAATCTCAATTGTCATCACTTTCACAAGATGATATTAATAAACAATTCGCTTTCTTGTTGATAATGAACAGATTCTATAATCAAATGCAAAACGACAATCCAAATATCGGAAATATTGCAAGTAATACAATGAGCACAACTTCTTTTGAATTAATTTCTAATCAAATAAGTAATTGGTTGTCGCAGATAAGTAACGATCTTGATATAGGAATAAAATACCAACCAGGAACTACAATTACTGGCCAGGAACTCGAACTCGCGCTTTCTTATCAAACAAAAAACGAAAGATTTCTTATTAACGGAAACGTTGGGTATAACGACAACAGACTGTCGAACACAAATACTATGGTTGGAGATATTGAAGTGCAATATAAAGTTACTCAAAACGGTAATTTTAGAATCAAAGGCTTCAGCCGAAAAAATAATGAATTTGAAACCATTTATGGTCCATATACTGCCGGACTTGGCGTGTTCTATACAAAAGACTTTAACACCTTTAAAGAAATGATTTTTGATATTTGGAATAGCATAACTTTTAAAAAATTGCGTGACAAAGCTAAAAACGAAAAAAATATCGTAAAGTCAGAAAATAATAATAATTCTAATGAAGTTCAAAAAGATACATTAAAAGATAAAAAATGAAAATAGAAAATAATATTTTATATGTAATACTGCTATTTGCTGCTATTAGCTTTTTCTCTTGTAATAATGCAAGTAATAATGCTGAAAATTTATCAGACATCGATACTTCAATAATAATTGTGGAAAATCTTGAGGATTTGTACAATAAATATGATACTCTAAAAATAAAAAATTGCGAACAACTTCTTGAGATGGCTAATGACATGTATGTTGCTTATTTCAATTCTGTGGATTTGGCATATTCGGGAAACGATAAAGCTAAAAGCGATTTCCTCGATTTCAATATCTTTAAGTCTCGATTCGATTTTATTAAAGACAGCCTCGGGAAAGACTGTCAAACAGAAATTAATAAGTGGAAAGTTCGCTTTGAAGACAAAGAAAAATTATTCTCTGATAAGATTAACACAATTATAAATCAAGATACTTTGAAGTATGATTATAAACAAGTAGGTGATTCTATTTACGATAATCTCGATAAACAATTGGAAGAATTGGAAAGCGATTTATCTACTCGATTAAATACTGACGAAAAAAAATAATTCATTTCGGGATATGCAAAAACTGTTGGAATCGGAAATAAAATATTTACCCGGCGTTGGACCTGTAAGAGAAAAACTGTTACAGAAAGAACTTAAAATATTTACTTTTTCCGACCTGCTGTATTATTTCCCTTATAAATATGTAGATAGAAGTAAAATTTATAATATTTCGGAATTAAATTCTAATTTACAGACAATTCAAATAAAAGGACAATTTTTAAAGTTTGAAGAAAATATTACAACGAATGGGAAAAGAAGACTAATAGGCCATTTTGCTGATGATAGCGGTGTTATTGAAGTCCTTTGGTTCCAAAATGTTAAATGGATTGCATCTTCTTTGCACAAAGATAAACAATATATTCTTTTTGGGAAACCATCTCTTTTTGCAAATAAAATTAACATTATTCACCCCGATATCGAAGATTATGATAAATGGGAAAATAAATTATCAAACAAAATTGCTCCAATTTACAGATTAACAGATAAATTGAGAAATAATAATTTTACTTCAAAGTCAATTTCTGTTCTCGTAGAAAAATTAATTTCTATTGTTAGAAATAAAATTCATGAAACTTTACCAAAAAGAATAATCGTTGAAAATAATCTATTAGCCTTAGAAGAAACTATAATAAATCTTCACTTCCCATCAAATGAAACAATAATTCCAAAAGCTCAATATAGAATAAAATTTGAAGAATTATTTTATATTCAATTAGAATTGTTAAGGCTAAAAATTATTCGTAAAAATAAATCAATAGGATTTGTTTTTCATAGAAAGAATGATAATTTGGTTAAAGAATGTTTTTTTAAAAATATCCCTTTTAAATTAACAGATGCACAGACAAAAGTTCTCCAAGAAATAAGAAAAGATTTTGAAAGCGGTAAGCAGTGCAACAGATTAATTCAAGGCGATGTTGGAAGCGGAAAAACAATGGTGGCAATTCTTGCTACTCTTATTGCTATTGACAATGGTTATCAGGCATGTATAATGGCTCCAACAGAAATATTGGCACAACAACACTTTAGCTCAATTCTTAAAGTACTAAAAAATCTAAATGTCAAAGTCGCATTGTTAACCGGATCAACAAAGAAAAAAGAACGTACTTTAATTCATAAAGAGTTAAACAACGGTGAAATAAATTTATTGATAGGAACTCATGCTTTGATAGAAAATGATGTGATTTTTTCTAATCTTGGACTAGTCGTTATTGACGAACAGCATCGTTTTGGTGTGGAACAAAGAGCAAAGTTATGGAAAAAAAATATTCATCCGCCTCATGTTTTAGTAATGACGGCTACTCCCATTCCACGTACTCTTGCTATGACCCTTTACGGCGATTTAGATGTTTCTACTATTGATGAACTACCTCCGGGAAGAACAGCGATCATAACAAGACATTTTAAAGATAATCAACGAAAAAATGTCTATGACTTTATGAAGCAACAAATAAAAGCAGGTAGGCAGGTTTATGTTGTTTATCCTTTAATTTACGAATCTGAAGCTTTCGATTACAAAAATCTGGAAGAAGGAGTTGATCTTATTAAATACAATTTTCCAAAACCTGATTATGATATTTCTATTGTCCACGGTAAATTGAAACCCGCGGAAAAAGAATTTGAAATGCAACGTTTTGTTAAAAATGAAACTCAAATTATGGTTGCCACAACTGTTATTGAAGTAGGCGTAGATGTTCCGAATGCTACCATAATGGTTATTGAAAGTGCTGACAGATTTGGACTTTCTCAATTACATCAGCTTCGTGGACGTGTGGGACGTAGCGACAAACAATCGTACTGCTTTCTTATGACTGGCAATGAAATGTCGAATTTTAGTTATCAAAGAATAAACACAATGGTTCGTAGTACAAATGGCTTCGAAATTTCAGAAGCGGACTTAAAGTTAAGAGGTCCCGGCGACATGGAAGGAAGAGAACAAAGTGGGTTCATCACAGATTTAAAAATGGCAAATCTAAGTACCGATGGCAATCTTATTCAATTTGTTCGTGATATTGCTGCCGACATATTAGACGATGATTCTGAATTAGAAAAGCCCCAAAATGCTATCCTGAAAAATATATTAAAAGAACAAAAAAATAAATTAAACTTTGGCGTAATTAGCTAACAACTAAAAAAATAAGATGATAAAATTTGAAAAACATATATTAAAAAACGGCTTGAAAGTAATATCTTATTACGACAAGAACGCTTTTCTATCTACAGTAAATATTTTGTATGACGTTGGTTCAAGAGATGAAGATGAAAACCATACCGGTTATGCTCATCTTTTTGAACATTTAATGTTTTCCGGCTCAAAAAAAGTTTCAGATTTTGACAAGGTTCTGCAAAATGTCGGAGGAGAAAGCAATGCTTTTACTAATAATGATTATACAAATTATTATCTTAGCATTCCAAGTCAAAATATTGAAACCGCCTTATTTATTGAAGCCGACAGAATGCAGCAACTGCTTTTTTTAGAAAAAAAACTTGAAATTCAAAAAAAAGTTGTCTGTGAAGAATTTCGAGAACGCTATCTGAATCAACCGTACGGAGACGTTTCTTTATTATTTAAACCTCTAGTTTTTAAAAATCATCCTTATAAATGGAACACTATCGGAAAATCTATTTCTCATATTGAAAACGCCACAGTTCAAAATGTAAAGGATTTTTATAATAAATACTATGCACCAAATAATGCAATTTTAGTTGTTGCAGGAAATATTAAAGCAAGCACAGTTTTTAACTTGGCAGAAAAATATTTTTCTCATATTCCGACAAAGAAAATTCCCGTTAGAAATTTAGCACAAGAACTTCCACAAGAAGAATACAGAGAAGAAACCGTAATAAGGAACGTACCCAATAATGCAGTTTTCATGGCCTGGCATAGTTGCGAAAGATTAAACAAAAATTATTTTACGAGCGATATTATTTCAGACTTGCTTTCTAATGGAAACTCTTCTCCTTTTAATTTGAATTTAATAAAAGAAAAGAAACTTTTTACGGATATTGATGCTTATATTTCAGGACAATATCATCTAGGATTATTCCAAGTATCAGCTTTCCTAATGCCGAATATTTCATACGAAGATGCCCTCTTAAATATAAATAAGGAAATCGAAAAAATCTGTGTTGGAAGTTTTACTGATAGAAACTTGGAAAAAGTGAAAAATATTTACATCGCTAACCAAAAATTTAAATTAATTCATCATAGTGCAATTGCTCCCGAACTCGCCTATTGCGAATGGCTTGGAGATGCAAACATCATCAATACAAACATTGAAGAGTATTGTAGCGTAACAAAAAATGATATCATAAAACTTGCAAATGATATGTTTAAAAAAACAAATCTGTCTTGTCTTTTTTATAAAAAAAATGAGACTGTTAATTAAAGACCACAGTGTTTTTTAAAAAAAACATATTATATTTGCAATCTAAAAAATATTTATTAAACATTGGAAACGATTAAAGCTGAAAATATAGTAAAGCGATATGAAAATCATCTTGCTCTTGATGATGTATCAATTTCAAATTCGCAAGCAAATGTGTTAGGATTATTAGGACCTAATGGTGCAGGAAAAACAACACTGATAAGAATTATCAATCAGATAATTGCACCCGATTCGGGAAGAGTTTTTATCAATGGAGAAAATCTCTCTCAAAAACATATAAACCAAATTGGTTATTTACCCGAAGAAAGAGGTCTATATAAAAAAATGAAAGTAGGAGAACAAGCTGTTTATTTGTCTTGTTTGAAAGGAATGTCGAAAAGCGATGCTACACGTGAAACCAAAAGATGGTTGGAAAAATTTGAAATTGGAGCGTGGTATGACAAAAATGTTGAAGAACTTTCAAAAGGAATGCAGCAAAAAATTCAATTTATAATAACAGTTATCCATAAACCTAAAATATTGATTTTTGACGAACCTTTTTCTGGCTTTGACCCCATAAACAGTAACCTTCTAAAAAAAGAAATATTGGAACTTAAAGAACAAGGCGCTTCAATAATTTTTTCAACCCACAATATGTCCTCTGTTGAAGAAGTTTGCGACAATGTCGTTTTAATTAATAATTCAAAAAAAATTATTGACGGTACTGTTGAATATATTAGAAACCTACATTCAATAGATAAATTTGAAATTGAATATACTGGTAATTTTAATAAATTGGAAGCAACACTTTGTTCAGATTACAGAATTACTGATTTAAATGAAAATTCAATTCGTGCTACAATAAATTTAGAATTAATTAACAAAAATATCACAAGTAATCAATTATTAGAGAGAATGTTACAATACGGAAACATTACAAGTTTTCAAAGACATTTGCCGTCAATGAATGAAATATTTATTAAACTAATAGGTCAAACTTCAAATACTAAAAACAATGAATAGAATTCTATTGATTATAAAACGTGAATTTTTGACAAGAGTAAAAAAGAAATCCTTTGTCATTATTACTATCATTAGTCCTTTGGCTTTTGCATTATTATTCCTTTCTCCAGCAATTATTACCAACCTAACGAAAGACGAATATCAAAAAATTATGGTAATCGACGAGGCTAATCTTTTTCAAGAATCACTAATTAACACTAAATACATTGATTTTGATTATGTTACAAATAATTATTTTGATTATAATACTCTTTCTTGCGATATTGATAAGGCAAAAAAAGATTTGAAAGAATCAGATTATTTTGGACTATTATATATTAAATCAGGTGCAATTTCTACAACAAAAGCTACTAATGGCGAGGTAACACTATATTCCAAACAACAGCCGAATCTTGAACTGGAATCCCACATTACTAATTGTATTGAAAATAAAATCGAAAATATTAAATTGTCTGTAAAAGCCAAAAATCTCGGTATTACCGAAAAAGATGTTGATGATATTATTGTAGCAACAAAATCGAATGTGAATTTATCCATTATAACAATGGACGATGAAGGTAATGAAAAAGAAATATCTTCAACAATTTCTAGAGTTGTTGGTTACGTTTTTGGAACTTTTATATATTTCTTTATTTTCATGTACGGTTCTATGATACTAAGAGGCGTTATAGAAGAAAAATCCAGTAGAATAGTTGAAATAATAGTATCATCGGTAAAACCTTTCCAATTGATGCTTGGAAAAATTATTGGTATTGCTTTGGTTGGTGCCACTCAATTTATTATTTGGATGGCTCTTACGTTCTCTATTGTCTTTATTGCATCCTCATCACTAAATTCAGATGTAGATATTAATTCAATGCTAAACAATCAAAGCGATATTGAACAGCAGGCTACAACGATTAGTCAGGAAGGTATTGGCGAACAGGCAAATTCATTTGATGTTTCAACATTATTTTCAATGGTTAATTTTCCTTTAATGTTTCTAATGTTTGCTCTATATTTCATTGGTGGATTCTTGATGTACGCCTCTATGTTCGCTGCAGTTGGTGCTGTAGTTGATAATGATGCCGACACTCAGCAGTTTACTTTGCCTATTTCTCTGCCTTTGCTTATAGGTATGATTATGATGCTTGCTTCGATAAATAATCCAAGCAGTGCCATGACATTCTGGGGCTCAATGATTCCTTTTACCTCACCAATTATTATGTTGGCACGACTTCCAATGGGTTCTGTTCCTGTTTATCAAATAATAGCTTCACTTGTAATTTTATATGGTTCTGCTATTCTTTTTACTTGGTTGGCAGGAAAAATTTACAGAACTGGAATATTGCTTTATGGCAGAAAAAATTCATGGAAAGATATTTTTAAATGGGTAAAAAGTAAAAAATAAACGGATTCTTTGTCTGCTTATAATTTTATTATTTTTCTATACAAATTTCCTGAATAATGCTTTTTACGATTGGGCAATACTCTGCATTTTTAACAGTAATATCAAGGATTCCTTTAATATTTTTTCTGTCACAATGCGGATATTCACGGCAGGCTTTGGGCCTATGTTCATAAATTATGCAATAATTATTTTCGTCTAAGAAAGGACAAGGCATAGATTTAAAAATTAAATCGCCGTCCTCATCCACAATAATATATTTTGCATAAAAATCGGAACTTTTCATTCTCAGCTTTTTTGCCATTCTCTCAATATCTATATTTGAAAGTCTGGGACCGAGACTTTTGCAACAATTTGCACAATCGAGGCAATTTATTTTTTCTGTATATTTTTCATTTAAACGATGAAAAACCTCATCTAAATTTTTGATTTTTAATAATGTTTTCTTAATCATTTCTTTGCTGCAAGCGACTTTTTGTTTACGATAACAACATTAGAACTGCTATCAATATCAAATTCATAAATTTTGTTTTTCAAAATTTTGTTTGTCAGCAACATTTCTGAAATTGAATTTTCAACTTTATTTTGAATGACTTTTTTAATTGGTCTAGCACCAAATTTTTTATCAAACCCCAATTTAGCAATAGTTTCTATGAGACGAGGAGTAAATGTAAAATAGTATTCATTCCCTTTCATATTCTCAATAATTTTGTTGAGTTCTAACTCTACAATTTTTTGAATACTTTCCAATGACAAGGTTTTAAAGAAAATGAATTCGTCTATCCTATTGATAAATTCCACGGGGAACTTTTTTTGAAGATTTTTTTCTATTATTTTATCTTTATTTATTTCTTCTTGATCTGCGTTTGATGAAAGCGGAAATCCTACAGTATTGCTAAATTCATTAATTTCTTTTACGCCGACATTTGATGTAAAAATGATTATCGTATTAGTAAAATTTATTTTTTTACCTAATCTGTCTGTAATAAACCCATCTTCCAATATTTGTAAAAAAATATTGTAAATATTGGGGTGAGCTTTTTCAATTTCATCGAAGAGTAAAACGGAATAGGGTTTGTTTTTCACCGCTTCAGTTAGCGAGCCACCTTCGTCGTAACCAACATAACCTGGAGGGGAACCGATTAAACGGCCTATTGTATGCTGCTCTTGATATTCGCTCATGTCGAATCTAATCAAGGATTTTTCTGATGTAAAAAGTTTTTTCGCCAGAATTTTTGCCAGATAGGTTTTCCCAATTCCTGTGGATCCTAAAAAGAAAAATGACGATATTGGTTTATTTTGATTCCTTATTCCTGTTCTATTTCTTATTATAGCCTTTGTAATTTCAGAAACTGCATAATCCTGACCAATAACTTCTTTTTTAATTTCATTTTCCAACTGTAATAATTGTTCAGATTCTGCGGTCTTAATTTTATTTACAGGAATATTTGTCATTATTGAGACAATCTCAGCAATATCATCTTCAGTAATTTTTACTTTTTTATCGTCCTTAGATAGTGATTCTTCTAATTTAATAATTTCTTCTTCCAAATCAATTGCTTCCTCAAATAAACCTTCTTTTACAAGTGAATATTTTTTTTCTTTGATTTTGTTTATTTGTTTTTCAACAGAGACTCTGCTTTCAATATTTGAATGATTGTTTTTTATTGTTGCACCGGCCTCATCAAGAATGTCGATAGCTTTGTCGGGAAGATACCTGTCGGTGATATATCTTACACTTAATTTAACGCATGCTTCCAATGCTTCTTTAGTGTAAATTACGTTATGATATTTTTCGTATTGTGGTTTTAGTTTTTGGAGTATTACTAATGTTTCTTCGGTACTAGGTTCTACAATCAGAACTTTTTGAAAACGTCTTTCCAATGCAGAATCTTTTTCTATAGATTTTTTATATTCATCTAATGTCGTAGCACCGATACAATTAATTTCTCCACGTGCCAATGCGGGTTTTAAAATATTTGAGGCATCTAATCCTCCTACTGTCGAGCCGGCTCCTAAAATAGTATGAATTTCGTCAAAAAAAACAATAACATTTGTTTGTGATTTCAACTCTTCCAAAAGTTTCATCATACGTTCTTCAAACTGACCTCTCCACATTGTACCGGCAACAAGAGAACCCATTGTGATACTTATAATTTGTTTTCCTGCTAAAAATCCAACATTATTATTGATAATTTTTTGTGCCAAACCTTCAACAATTGCTGTTTTTCCGGTTCCTGCTTCTCCAATTAATATGGGATTATTTTTTTTCTTTCTTCCTAATATATTTATTACACGAGCAATTTCTTTTTCGCGTCCGGCAACAATATCAATTTTTTTCTTTTTGGCAAGTTCTGTAACGTCAACTCCAAATTGTTTTAAAATTGATTCCTCTTCTTCTTCTTTATTATCGTATAAAAAATCGGGAAAAATATTTCCACTTTCACCTTCATCATTAGAATCTTTATCTTCATTTGAAGATAACAAATCTTTATAAAAATCAGGATCTTCAAACAAATTATTTTTTGAAGTATTGTTTTTCTTTTTTGTATTGTTTTTCTTCTTTCCTATATCAGAACAATCTTTGTTCTTTTTGGAACTAGAATTGTCTTCTGTTATGTTTTTTGATTTATTGCTAGAAGTATCTTTTTTCGATTTGTTTTTTGGAAGTATTGAATTTAGATAATCATTAAAACTATCTTCAAAATTATCATTTAGTAAAATAGCATTTTTTTCGATACTTTGAATAATATAAGAAAGCTTATGATTTTTTTTGCAAATATAAATTAATGAATTAAATAAATGATGTGGAAACAATACATTTTCATTATTATTTTGCGTTTTTTTTGATATTTGTTGAGCATACTCGAGAATCAGACTTGTGTCATTAGAAAAATTTAATTTATTAATATCCATCAATGACAATTCCACATCGACAAAGACTCTGTTTTCCAAGATTTTTTTTACCTCATCAATGTTTAAGCCTATTTTAGAAAAGTAATTTACAATTACATTTTCCTTATGTCGAAAAATTCCAAGGACAACGTGTTCGGGTAATACGAATAAATTACCAGTTCTTAGGGCTTCTTCTTTTGCAAAATCCAGTATTTCGAGCACCGCAAACGATATTTCCATAGTAAAATAACAAATAGTTTATAACGAACTATAATTTACCTGCTTCTTCAGTTCTTTCAAAAGCTTCGATAATATCACCAGGTTTAATGTCATTAAATTTATCAATACTTAAACCGCATTCTAAGCCAACAGTTACTTCTTTAGCATCGTCTTTAAAACGTTTTAAACTTGCCAAATCTCCTGTATAAACAACTTTTCCTTCTCGTAATAAATGTACTTTGGATTTTTTGTTAATTTTCCCGAAAGTAACCATACAGCCTGCGATAGTGCCAACTTTATTAATTTTGTAAACCTCTTTCACTTCTGCATTACCGGTAATCATTTCCTTATAAGTAGGAGAAAGCATACCTCTCATTGCATCACGAGTATCTTCGATGGCGTCATAAATTATTGAGTATATTCTGATTTCAATATTTTCTTGTTCAGCCATTTTTCTTGCTGAAACCGAAGGTCTAACATTAAAACCAATAATTATAGCATTAGAAGCAACAGCTAAAGAAACGTCAGAGTCAATAATTTGACCTATACCTGCGTGAATAATATTAACATTAAATGATTCGGTTGACAATTGCATCAATGAATCTGTAAGAGCTTCAACAGAGCCGTCAACGTCACCTTTTACAATAAGTTGAATTTCGTTAAAGTTATTTAGAGCCAAACGTCTTCCTATTTCTTCCAGAGTTATGTGTTTGCGAGTTCTTATTGTTTGTTCTCTTAATAAGCGAGCTCTTTTGTTTGCAATACTTCTAGCTTCTTGTTCTGATGTTAGAACATTGAATTTATCACCAGCTTGAGGAGCACCATTTAAACCAAGAACAAGTATAGGAGTAGAAGGTCCAGCAGTTTTAAGTTCTTTACCTTTTTCGTTATACATAGCCTTTACTTTACCGAAATGAGTTCCTGCAAGAACAATATCGCCAATTTTTAATGTACCTGCTTGAACAATTAAAGTAGCTACATAACCACGTTTTTCTAACGAAGATTCTACAATTGTACCAAGAGCATTTTTATCGGGATTAGCTTTTAAATCAAGGATTTCTGCTTCAAGCATTACTTTTTCTAAAAGTTTATCAATATTAATACCTTGTTTTGCGGAGATTTCTTGTGATTGATATTTACCACCCCAATCTTCTACCAAGTATTTCATATTTGATAATTGTTCCTTGATTTTTTCGGGATTTGCGTTTTTGGCATCAATTTTATTGATAGCAAACACAATAGGAACACCTGCAGCACTTGCATGATTTATAGCTTCTTTAGTTTGTGGCATCACATTATCATCGGCGGCAATCACAATGATTACGACGTCAGTTATTTGAGCACCTCTGGCACGCATTGCAGTGAAAGCTTCGTGACCTGGAGTATCCAAGAATGTGATATTTTTTCCATTGCTTAACTTAACACTATAAGCACCAATATGTTGAGTGATTCCTCCTGCTTCTCCTGCTACTACATTCGCACTTCTAATAAAGTCCAATAATTTGGTTTTTCCGTGATCCACATGTCCCATAACAGTAACAATAGGTGGTCTTTCAACCAAATCGTCTTCATCGTCTTCAACAACTTCAATTTCATTGCTAATTTCACTATCCACAAATTGAACTTCAAATCCAAATTCATCGGCAATTAGAGATAAGTCTTCTGCATCGATTCTTTGGTTCATGGAAACAAATTTTCCAAGTTCCATAAATTTTGAAATTACTTGAGTGATAGGAACGTTCATCATTGTAGCAAATTCATTAGTAGTAATAAATTCTGTTACTTTTAATATTTTGCTTTCTGCTGATATTTGTTCTAAACGTTCGTTTTCTCTTAATTGAATAGTATCTCTTTTTTCGCGTTTATATTTAGTAGATTTGCTTTTAACCTTTGGAGAAGTTAAAGTAGCTAAAGTTTCTCGAACTTGATTTTGTATGTCTTTTTCTGAGATTTCAGCTTTTTGTGCTCTTCTTACAATAGGTTTACCAATAGGTCGTTTTTTATTGTCAACAAATCTTGAATTATTATCTAAATTAACCTTAACGTTATTAATTCTGTTACGTTTTTCTTTTTTATCGTTATTGTCATTCTTTTTCTTTTCAAAATCTGTTTTTTTCCTATCTTTAAAAACTTCTTTCTTAACAGTTTTTTTGCTATCAGGATCAGCTTTAGGTTTTTCAAAAATTGTCAAGTTAATTTTATCAACAATTTTTGGACCTTTAAGTTGTTGAACAACAGTTTCTAAAAATTCTTCTTTATTTGGATCATCAACCGGAACTTCTTCTTGTTGAACAGGAATAATTTCTTCAATAATATTTGTGGCATTCGAAATATTATTTTGAGAAATTTCCTCAATAAGATCAGCAGGTTCTTCTTTTTTTGCCGATTTTTCTTTATGTTTTCCTTTTGATTCCTTACTTCTTTCCTCGTTAAGTTTTTCTTTTCGTTTTTCTTTTTTTATTTTTTGTTCAGCCTCTTTTTCGGCTTCAGTTTTTGCTTTTGGTCTCGTATTCTGATTTATTCCGGACAAATCTATTTTTCCTAAAATTTTTGGTCCATTACTTTCAAATTGAATTTCTTGATCTAATGGAATAATTTCGTGTTTAGAATTATGTTTTATAGATTTTTCAACAATATTTTCAATTTGAGAATCAATTTCGTGAATGTTAGATTCTGTATTAGTGCCTATATTTTCATTGTTAGAAGATATTTCATCATCAGAATTTGTTGTTGCTTTTATTTCAGTTTTATCTACAACAGGTTTAGAAGGAGGTTTTACTTCCTCTTCTATTTTGAATACTTTTTTGTTTTCTTTAGCAATTTCTGTGATTTGACTTGCACGTTCACTAATTGCTTTTGAATCTTTAAAATGTTTTTCAACTAATTCAACACCTTCTATTGCAACTTTTTTATTTGGGTCATTCTCGACAGGAACACCATTTTCTTCCAAAAATTTCACAATAGTTGGAACTGAGATATTGTATTCTTTTGCAAGAACAGCGAGTCGTTTTGATTTTATTTCACTCATAAATAATAATTATGTTTAAATTATTCTTTTTCAAATTCTGATTTCAGAATATCTAATACTTCTATAATTTGTTCTTCTTCTAAATCTGTTCTATTCAACAAATCTTCTTTTGATAAATTGAGGACACTTTTTGCTGTGTCGCAACCTATTCCTTTTAATTCTTCAATTATCCAAGCGTCTATTTCATCGCTAAATTCTTCTAATTCTACGTCTTCTTCATTGTCATCCAAGTTTCTGAAAACGTCTATTTTGAAATCTAATAATTGCATTGCAAGTTTAATATTTAAACCACCTTTACCAATAGCAAATGAAACTTGATCAGGAGTTAAGTAAACAATTGCTTCTCTCTTTTCCATATTAACTGACATTGAAGAAATTTTAGCAGGACTTAAAGCACGACTAATATAAAGATTAATATTGTTGGTATAGTTTATAATATCGATATTTTCGTTATTTAGTTCGCGGCAAATACCGTGAATTCTGCTTCCTTTCATACCAACGCAAGCTCCAACTGGGTCAATTCTTTCATCATAAGATTCAACAGCAACTTTTGCTCTTTCTCCGGGAACTCTAACGATTTTTTTTATGGTGATAATACCGTCTAATATTTCTGGTATTTCCAATTCAAATAGTCTTTGTAGAAAAACAGGAGAAGTACGCGATAATTTTATTACCGGAGTTGAATTTTTCATTTCTACTCTATCAATGACGGCTCTTATTGTGTCGCCTTTACGATATTTGTCGTTAGGAATTTGTTCCGATTTTGGCAAAAATAATTCAACTCTAGCTTCGTCTAAAACCAAAATTTCTTTATTCCAAACTTGGTGTACTTCACCAACAATTATCTGTCCGATTTTAGCTTTGTATTTTAAGTAAATATTATCTTTTTCTCTCTCATTGATAAGGTTTTGAAGATTTTGTCTCAAGGCTAATATTGTTCTTCGACCTAAGTCTGCAGTTTTTATTTCATCAAGAAAATCTTCTCCTATTTCATAATCCTCGTCAATTTTGCGAGCTTCACTTAATGAAATTTCCAAAAATTCATCTTCTAATTCTTCATCGGCAACAACAACGCGAGTACGCCACATTTCAATATCACCGGTTTGGTCATTTACAATAACTTCTATCTTACAATTTTCTCCATATTGATGTAATAGTGTATTTGAAAAAACATCTTTTATTACACCTATCATTGTTGGACGGTCGATGTTTTTTAATTCTTTGAATTCTGCAAATGATTCTATTAAATTATTTTGTGTTTTCATATTTTTACTTGAACGAGATTATATTTTTTGTGCTTTTAATATCTGATAAATTAATTGTTTCTTCTGTTATCATTGGCTCTTTGTCTTTCGTACGTGAGTTAGAACGCGGTTTTTCAATAGTTTCTACGATTATTGTATCATTATCTACAGAAACTATTTTTCTTTTAATTTTTTTTCCGTCTTTCATTAGTATTTCTACTTCTTTGCCAATATTTTTTTTGTATTGCTCAATTACAACAAACGGATTAGATAGTCCGGGAGAACTTATTTCTATTGAGTAATCATCTAAACGACCTTCCAAGTTCTTGTATATTTGTTTTGAAATACTTCTGCAAGCATCAATATTTAAACCTTGATAATCGTCAACGTGAACAACTATCTCATTTCTGTTATTAATTTTTACATCAACAATAAACTGGGTTTCGGTAAGTATTCCTTTTAATTCTCTTTCTATGTCTTCTTGGCTTATCATTTTTTACAAATAAAAAGGGGAAAAAATCCCCAATCAATTATTCCTATTATTTAATTTACAAAAATAATAATTTTTTTTGATATTTCAAAATTTATTGTTATTTTTCTCACGAAAATAATTAAAAATCAATATTTTTATAAAAAAATTAGACTATTTTCCCTAATTTTATGATAAATTTGTAATATTATGTATTTATTTTATTGTCCGGACATATTATCAACTAATAGCTTATCTGATAAGGAGGCTACTCATTGTGTTAATGTTTTACGTTTAAAAATTAATGACATTGTTCATGTAACTGATGGTATTGGGAATTTATATAAAGCAGAAATAAATAATATTTCAAATAAAAATGTTTCTTTGAATATTATTGATACACAAAATAATTTCATGCCTTTGCCATATAATCTGCATATTGCAATTTCTGCTACCAAAAATATCGATAGAATTGAATATTTTGTAGAAAAAGCTACAGAGATAGGAATTTCAGAAATTTCTTTTCTTAATTGTCGATATTCTGAACGAAAAAATGTTAATACAGACAGGATAAAAAGGATTGCTGAAGCAGCGATGAAGCAATCTTATAAAGCCTTTCACCCAAAAATTAATGAGCTTATTCCTTTTTCAAATTTTATGAAGCTACAATTTTCTGAAGAACAAAAATTTATTGCCCATTGTTATCCCGACAGTAAAAGTTTTCTCGCAAATAACGTTACGAAAAATTCTTCTTATCTGGTATTAATTGGTCCGGAAGGTGATTTTTCAGAAGAAGAAGTTTCGATTGCAAAAAATAATGGCTTTCTCCCAATTTCATTGGGCAGTTCAAGATTGAGAACCGAAACTGCAGCACTCTATGCTACAACTTTAATTTCGGTAATTAATAATATTTAATAAGATTTATCGAATAGCTCTAATTATTTTCAAGAGACTCTACAATAATATTATTATCAATTTTTGATATTAATCCGCTAAGAACTTTTCCTGGAGCTAATTCGTAGATTTTTTCAACTCCATCTTTACGCATATTTTGAATTGTAACAGTCCATTTTACAGGATTAACCAATTGATTTTTAAGGTTTTCTTTTATTGTATCTGCATCGATGTGAGGCAAAGCATCAAAATTTTGATATATTGGACATTTTGCTGATGAGAAGCTAATTTTATCAATAGCTTTTTCCAATTCCAATTGTGCCGGCATCATTAGTGGAGAGTGAAATGCTCCTCCAACTTGAAGTTTTAGCACACGTTTAGCTCCTGCATTTTTTAATCTTTCGGCAGCAATATCAATACCTTTTTCGCTACCGCTGATAACAATTTGTCCGGGACAATTATAATTTGCCGCTACAACAATTTCGTCAATTTCAGCAAGTGTTTTTTCAATAACATCTTCTGAAAGATTAATAACAGCAGCCATAGTTGAAGGTGTAATTTCACATGCTTTTTGCATAGCTGTTGATCTTTGTAAAACCAAGGAAAGTGCATCTTCAAATTTAAGAACACCACTTGCCACCAAAGCAGAAAATTCTCCTAAAGAATGACCGGCAACCATTGACGGACTTGGATAATTTTCCAAACATAAATATTGTATAACAGAATGCAAAAAAACTGCGGGTTGTGTAACTTTTGTCTGCTTTATATCTTCTTCGCTTCCATAAAACATTAATTCTGTAATTTTGAAATTCAAAATTTCATTTGCAAGCTCAAAATAATTTTTGGCTTTTATATTACTGTCATAAATTTTTTTTCCCATACCTGGATACTGGGAAGCTTGTCCAGGAAATACATAAGCATTTTTCATAATATTTATTTTTTAATTAATGATAAAAATTCTTCTCTAGTTGCAGGGTTTTTTTGAAAGGCTCCTGTAAAATCGGAAGTTATGGTAACTGAATTTTGTTTTTGAATACCTCGCATCTGCATACATAGATGAGACGCTTCAATAACAACGGCAACGCCAAGTGGGTTTAATGTTTCTTGCAAACAATCTTTAATTTGTGTCGTCAAGCGTTCTTGAACTTGTAATCGATGAGCAAACACATCTACAATTCTCGGGATTTTGCTTAAGCCAACAATGTAGTGATTTGGAATATATGCAATATGTGCTTTACCAAAAAATGGTAAAAGATGATGTTCGCATAAACTATATATTTCAATATTTTTTACGATTACCATTTGTCTGTAATCTTCTTTGAACATTGCGGATTTAATAATTTCTTCAGGATTTTTTTCGTAACCGTTAGATAGAAACTGCATCGCTAAACTAACTCTCTGCGGTGTTTTAATAAGGCCTTCTCTATTTACGTCTTCGTTTAATAATGTTAATATTTGCGAATATAATTTAGCAATCTCTTCAGTCTTTTTGTTTCCTATTTCTGAGTTTTTCATCTTACAATTAAATGTTTTACAAAAATATAATAACTATTTGGTTTCTCCAAAATAATTTACTTTGCTTTTGTTTTTACAAATCTTTTTTTTATTATTTTTCAATAAAAAAAGATTATATTTGTACTTATTTGTTATAATGAGAAAAGAATTTAACGAAATTATTGTTATTATACCAACATATAACGAAAAAGAAAACATAGAAAATATTATCAATACCGTTTTTTCTTTAAAAACAAATTTCAATATTTTGGTAGTTGATGATAATTCTCCTGATGGCACAGCTACAATTGTTAGAGAAATGATGCAAAAATTTCCTGATAGATTGTTCATCTTAAACAGAGAAAAGAAAGAAGGTCTTGGCCGTGCATACATAGCAGGTTTTAGATGGTGTTTGGCAAATAATTATAATTATATCTGTGAAATGGATGCCGATTTTTCGCATAATCCTGCCGATCTGGAAAGATTATACTCTGCTTGTGTTGTAGATAAAGCCGATTTGTCTGTAGGTTCAAGATATTTAACTGGCGTTAATGTTGTAAATTGGCCTTTAAAAAGAATATTGCTTTCATATTTTGCTTCTCAATATGTAAGATTTATTACCAGAATGAAAATTTACGATACGACAGCAGGTTTTGTATGTTACAGCCGTAAAGTTCTAGAAACTATAAATCTTGATAACATTAAAATGGTAGGCTATGCCTTTCAAATAGAAATGAAATTTAAAGCTTGGTTAAATAGCTTTAAAATAAAAGAAGTAAATATTATTTTTACAGACAGACAAAAAGGACAATCAAAAATGCGTGGTGGAATTATTTCTGAAGCATTTTTTGGTGTCCTGAAAATGAAAATTATGAGTAAATTAAATAAAAATAAATTTTTAGACCAATAAGAATATGATAATAATTATAGTAGTAGTAGCAGTTTTAGTGATTTTAGTGATTGCAGTTATTTCAATGTATAATTCATTAGTAAGATTAAGGAATAATCGTGAAAACGCTTTTGCCGATATCGATGTTCAGTTAAAACAGAGATATGACCTTATTCCACAATTAGTAGAAACGGTTAAAGGTTATGCTAAACATGAAAAAACCACATTTGAAAATGTAGTAGCTGCAAGAAATGAAGCTTTGGCAGCAAATTCAATTAACGATAAAATTGCAGCTGAAAATAAATTTACTTCTGCTTTTGCAGGTCTTAAAGCTACTTTTGAAGCTTATCCTGATTTAAAAGCAAATCAAAACTTTTTGC
>CAZBPT010000036.1:0-19341 GCA_964493875.1 uncultured Bacteroidales bacterium
AATATTATTTATGAATATTTTTCAAATACTGAAAGACAAGGCCCAGGAAATGCTGAAGAAACACTTAAAGCACTGAATTTTATAACTGGTCTTACCGAAAAATCTAAAATTGCCGATATTGGTTGCGGAACAGGCGGACAAACAATGATATTAGGGAAAAATACACCGTGTGAAATTATTGGAATTGATTTGTGGCAAGATTTTATTCATAAATTTAATCAAAATTCTATTAATCAGAATCTTCAAGATAGAGTAAAAGGAATTGTTGGAAATATGGAAAATCTTCCGTTTCAAGAAGAAGAATTAGATTTGATTTGGTCGGAAGGTTCGATTTATAACATTGGATTTGAGCGTGGATTAAATGAATGGCGAAAATTTTTGAAAATAGGCGGATATATTGCTATTACAGAAAACACTTGGTTTAGTGAAGAACGCCCAGATGAAATTCAAGAATTTTGGCAAAAAATTTATTCAGAAATTGATACTATCTCAAATAAAGTTGCACAAATGCAAAAAGCAGGTTATTTACCTATTGCTACCTATATGTTACCTGAAACTATATGGACTGACTATTACAGAAAGCAGTCTTTGAATATTGATGCCTTTTTAAAAAAACATAAGGGCAACAAAACAGCAGAAGAATTTGCTTCTTCCCAGCGATATGAAGCAGAATTATATAAAAAATACAAAGCGTACTATGGCTATATGTTTTATATTGGGAAGAGAATAAAATAATACAAGCCGTTAACAAGCGTTTGCCGCAATGGCGGGTGACGTGGTTAAATCAAGTTTAGTGCTTATGTCTAAGTTTGTGTTTCGTTTGATAGGAAAATCCCGTAATCCACAACAAAACATAGCGCCAACCGTTAGTAAAAATATTAAAAACAAAATTTTATAATCGATTAATTTAAAAAAATGACAGATAAATCAAAAGAGTTAAACTCTAGCATTAAACTTGTAAACAACAAGCTCCATTTCATAGGATCCGTTGATAATAACGAGCCTATTTCAATTGATTATATTGCCCCTCTTGGAGATGATCTCGGATATACTTCCCTGGAATTACTCCTTTTAAGTCTTTCCTCATGCCTGGGGAGTGCAATGCTGACTTTACTTCGCGGAATGCACAAGACAATTACTAACTTTGAAATTACAGCTAAAGGACAAAGAAAAGAAGAACACCCTACTGGATTTAAATCCATTCATCTTGAAATCAGCCTTAGCTCTCCTGATGCCACAAGAGAAGATGTTCATAAGGTTATTAATCTTGCAGAAGAAAAGTACTGTCCTGTTTGGTCAATGATTAAAGGTAACACGACCGTTGAAACAAGCTTCACAATCAATAACTAATAGAAACAGTTGCTAACATAGGGTCATAGCGCATTGCGACTATCACTTTGATAAGCTAGTGCAATGTTGTAATTTACTGCAGTTAACTAACCCTATCAACAATGTTAAACTACATACAGACTATAACTCAACAACGCAGACAGTAACTACAAATTTAAATAGAATGACAGCTGACAAAAAAATAGACGCATTTTTATCACAATACGATGAACAAGTTTTTATCAACGCATTAAAACTTCGTGAAGTCATTATTTCAACCCTGCCTGACATAATTGAACAATTAGATCTTCCTGCAAAAATGATTGCCTATTGTTACGGGCAAAAGTATTCTGACTTAATATGCGTAATAATTCCTTCTAAAAAAGGACTAAAACTCGGCTTTAACAGAGGCAGTGAATTACCCGACCCCGACAAACTTCTTGAAGGAAAAGGAAAAATTTCCCGTTATGTGCTAATCCAATCGGACGAACAAATTCATTCTTCTGCTATTAAAAAATTACTTTCAACTGCGTTGACAGTATATAGACAAAGAATGACGACAGAAAAATAAATACGAAGCAGAATTTTTTCACTCATAAGAGTGATGCAGGACAAAAAACATTGCTTCAAACGAGGGTTTTGCATAAGGAGGATGACGTGCAGTAGCTTCGATTGCTCGCCCGAACGCAAAGTCCGAAAACGTTGTGTGCTATACTAAAAAACAATAGATTTAAAATATTTAATTTTAATTTACGATTTATTGTTTAGCAATAAATATTCGATATTGCAAAATAATAAACTAAAACAGGATATGAAAACAGCACTAATACTGATTGACATTCAAAATGATTATTTTGAGAAAGGCACAATGACACTTGTCGGCTCTGATAAAGCAAGTGAGAACGCAAGATTAGTTCTTGAAAAATTTCGAGCAGAGAGCTTGCCGATAATCCATATACAACATATTGCAACTAAACCTACTGCAACATTTTTTCTACCTAATACTAAAGGGGCAGAAATTCATGATAATGTTAAACCATTAGGACAAGAAAAGCTTATTATCAAACATTATCCAAATAGTTTTAGAGAAACAGAATTGCTTGATTATTTAAAAAGTAAAAATATAACCGATTTGGTTATCTGTGGCATGATGACACATATGTGTGTTGATGCGACTTCAAGAGCGGCAAAAGATTTTGGATTTAATATTGTGTTGATAGGAGATGCCTGTGCCACTAAAGACCAAGAAATAAATGGTCAGATAGTAAAAGCTGAAGAAGTTCAAAATAGTTTTTTAGCAGCATTAAATTATTTTTCTACAACAGTGAAGACAACAAAACAATTTTTTGACAACAAATAAGTAAAGCAAACAACACTGTGTATACATCATGCGGGGTTCAGAGCAATTTGTATGTAGAGCTCGTTGGCAAGGGCAGTAAGACTGGATAATGAAGTGTCCAGCATTTTCGCTCGTTTCATACACGCAACTGATGGACCAAGGTTTTGTCATAGAAAAATCAAAAAACGATATAACAAGAGTTAAATATAATCTTAAAACAGATGCAAAACATCAGAAAAAAATAATTATTATGGGTGTACAATTAACAGTAATAGGTGATCATTCGATCGCATTTAGAAATTTGGAAATTGAAGACAAATCAAAACTTATTGATTTGTTGAACTCTCTAAAATTAGAAGATTCCGTCTTTATTAAAGAGGCATTCAGTAAGAGATATCCCAAGGAAAGTGAATACAACTTAAAGAGAAATAATTCCTGGCATTTTATTGAAGAAGATGAGGAAATGATGTCGCCTTGTCCTTATGTTAAAGTATACACACTTGAAGGCCCTTTTGGTTTAGAACTCGACATAAATAAATATTTTTATGTTTTTGATAGATGGAGGTTTGATTGGACTACTTGGCATGTGCCAAGCGACAAGACGGCACGAAATGAGTGGCGCAAAATATTCTCTAAAATTTCCGCTATTCTTGGTGGTCATTATGTAATGTATTTTCCGGATAATCTAGTGGGTGGAGAACTTGCAAATTACTCGCCAGATAATTGGTGTTTTCCTGATGAAATGGAAGACTATTTCAAAGTCCAAATCAAAGATTTAAATCATCTTATAGAATTTATTTCTGAAAATTGGCATAAACCGATGACCGTTGCAGAAGCAGATACCCAGTTGCAAGAAGAAGAAATAGAGTGGCAAAAACAAGAAGAAATAGAGAGGCAAAAAGAAGAAGGAATAGAGTGGCAAAAAGAAGAAATAGAGTGGCAAGAAGAAGATATCGATTGGCAAGAAGAAGATATTGAGTGCCAAAAAGAAGAAAATAAAACGCCATTCGTAATTGATCGATTTGAAGATTTGATTGAAACATAAATTATGTGATTGAGCTAATCTGAAATTAAATTAAAAAACGAATAACCAGACATTTCGACTTCGCTCAATGTCTGGTTATTCGTTTTTTAGAAAATCGTAACGTGATGTAAAAAAGACCTTGAAAAGTTTACGTTAAACGCAATGAGAGAAAATCTATCGACACAAAAACCCAGGCGACAACAGTTCTGGCAATTACGGTCGCCCTTTTTTTGTGGAGATTATTGCTGGCATTTTCTCGAATGGAGTAGTAAAATTTTCACAGTCTTGATTTTTTCTTTTGTTACTTTTCTTTTGTATCAAGACAAAAGAAAAGTAAGATTAATTGAAAAGAATATGACAACAATTCACAACACAACTCATTGCGAATGTCCCTAGCGTATGTTATTAATTACAAAACCGCAGATAGGTAGATACTGTCAACATATACAGCCAGTAAATTGGAAATTAAGCGTACAGACCGATTAAGTTTTAGCGTTCAAAACTCAAGGCATATGAGCCTACAATCTGCATACATTCGATAGCAGCTGCCGTCCTAGCTGAAAATTCTTCTCTCTCATAAGCTTTTTCTGGTTTCGTTGCTTCAACTGCAACTGACTTATCTCCTATGCTAATTCCTCTTGCATTTCCTTCAGCAAATTTCCATTCAAATTTGCAATCACAGAACTCTTTATTTACTTTAATTATTTCTTTTTCTCTAAATTCAATCTTTTCTCCAATAAAAAAGCAGCCATCGTTATCCTTTTCGGCAGGACAGCCGCCTTCAATGCCAACACGCTTATATGTAATTTCGAGAAATGGACTAGTAAATATCACCGCATTTCCGTCTCTCTTATAGGAAATGTCAATTACCGGACTTTCCCAATTAGAAATATTCAGCCACCCTCGCTTTCCAAAAGCGGCAACTGGAGTATTGAACTCCACATATACAGATTCCTCTTTTCCACGTCTAATTTCTACATTTATTCTCAGGATAGGTCTAAGCGACTCATATCCGTCTGGTAAAAAAGCACGTAGACGATCTTGCTCAACACGATATGCCATTACAAATTGTTCAACCTTCATTTTGATTTCTCCTCAACTCTCGATTTATTTTTTTCCAACAATACTACAGTTCAAATTAATATTTACTGTTTCAGATTACAAAGATACAAAATTTAAAAGCAATTCACAACTTATAGCTGGAGAAAAGGGGCGAGAATTGGACTGTTTCAGACTACAAATATACAAAATTTTAAAGCAATTCACAACTGTGCAAGTGTGTGATAAACACGTTACTCACTGTTTCAGACTACAAATATACAAAATTTTAAAGCAATTCACAACTAAATTCCGCTGCAGTTATGATATTGCTTAACTGTTTCAGACTACAAATATACAAAATTTTAAAGCAATTCACAACAGATTTCTTCTACTTTGCTATCATCGGGGTACTGTTTCAGACTACAAATATACAAAATTTTAAAGCAATTCACAACTCACAAAATAAAGTTCGCCAGTGTTCTGATAGCGTTGTAAATATTCATATTAGAGTGATCTGCTAAATATTCATGCGAAAAATAAATACTAATTGTAGCTCCGTCTGCTTCTACTCCGTAGTTATTTTTAATATAAGGCAAAGATTCTGTCAAACGCCCTTTAATATGTTTTTGTGTCAAATTTACAGTTAGCGAATCGGAATTTGCCAAATCTGAAGCTAATTATTTTAAAAAACGTTGCAAAAAGCGTTGTTGTGGTGAAGAATAGAAATGAAAATATCTGCCTGAATTATATAAACCGTTGAAGTTCCATCTTTACACTCGCTAAAATAAGGTGAGATAGCTCAGATGTTTAGAATGTATTATTCATAATCATGAGGTCGCGAGTTAAATTCTCGCTTTTGCTACTAAGACTGCAAATTGCAGTCTTTTTTATCCCTAAGAATTATGCCCTTCAATTAATAAAAAACCCTTTGAGTTGGTGGCTCAAAGGGTTTAATAGAATTAATATTTAAAAAAATAAACTATTCGTACTTTGTACTTTTTTTGTTCTTTATTATTTCCCTGTAATACAAAATAGAGGTTGTAATAAAATATACCAGTGTTTGAATCCAAAGTCCAGTTGTTTCAAACTTGATTTCAGGGCTTGATGCACCCATTGTATTTGTTTTGATGAATCCCTGAATCCCGAAAGTGGAAGGGAATAGATAACTAAATACTCTCCAAAAACCACTCATATTTGATTGAGGCCACGATATTCCACTTAGAAATAGCAAGATTAGCGAAAAGAATACCAATAAAATCATTTGTGTTTCCCTTTCAAAATTGAAAACAGAAAGCGTCATTGAGAAAAAGATGGTTGCCAATAAAAATGGAATTACGAACGATAGCATCATTTGTAAATTGGCTATATGAGGCAGATTGAAGATTCGGGGCACAATCAGTAATATAAATGCAGACCAGAACAGATACACGATAAAATAAGATAATGCTCTGCCCAAAACAACTCTGAATAATCCTCCGTGTGAAGAAGTGGATGTTATCAATTCGTTATTCGGATTATCTTCTCTTTCAGCACCTGCAACCATTCCAATACCAAAAACCAATGTTTGATGTATAATTAAAATCAACACAGCCATAAGAAGAAAACTTGAAAACCCCATTCCGGGATTATAAAGAATTGTTCCTTCATTTTGCATTGGTTTTGACGATACTTTGGCATCATAACCTGAAATTCCCGCGTCATTCAACCGCTTAATTTTGATTTTTTCTCCCATATCAAGCGTTACGTAGTTTGTCGCCAGAATCATCGCTCTGTAATATAGAAAACTACTCATATCACTGTACGTACTTATAAATGCCTGGTCTTTATCCATAATTTTTTTGTTGAAATCTCTTGGAATATACACAATTCCGTGTATGTTTCCTTTGTACATTTCAACTTTTGCCTGTTCTAAATTATCCAATTTTTTAGCTACTTTCAAGTCCATTGTTGCATCCAGATTTCTGATCAATTCGGCAGAACGTCTTGTATTTGAGTTGTCAACAACGGCAATCGGAACATCAACAGCTGTCTCGTTTTTATATAAATAAGGATATAGTAAAGGATATATTATAGGAGCTAATATGATGATAATAAGTACTTCTCTGTCTTTACATGTCCACCTAAAAACATTACAATGGTTAGATTTTGAAACATCCTTTTCGTCAGTAGTTGGCAAACAGGATAATGGCGACTATCTTCCTTTTGTTCCTGCTCATAAATTGCGATTTGAATTAAGATGTGAAAAAGAAAAGCTACTGTTTTTTAGAAAGGCATTTATTTCTGTAAATATTTGCACCGCATTTAATCAGAACAACGCTGCACTTGACGAAACAACAACTTTAGGTTATACACTGATTGATTTAAGTATTGGAGGTAAAATAAAAATGAAACAACAATTTATTTTAATAAGTGTAAGTGCAAATAATGTATTAGACACAAAATACATAGACCATTTATCGACCTTGAAAGAGGTGAATTTATATAATCCTGGTAGAAATATTTCATTAAATTTGAAGCTTCCATTTGTAGTAATAATGAATGATAATAATTAACGAGCCAGAACGTCTTGTATAAAACGGTGCGAGCGATTTGTAAAATGATTTGCATTCTACTAATCAATTGTTGGTGGAAATTTCCGAAGCGATGAACACGACAAATCGCTTGCAATGTTGGTTGAGCATATTATAAGCATTCAGTCATTGTAATTGTGGTTATATCGGTGTATAGATTTGTTAACCCGCAGCACCAAAGCCACACTATATTTTCTACTGTCAACTATTAGCTTTGCAAACACATATTTTATTCTTATAAATAAAAAATATATTTTAATAAATTCAATTTAAGCGTTTTATATAAAAATTCAAACTTTATAAACGAATATTATTTGTGTTTTTATAATAAATGTTGCATATTTACGTTTCAGTAATCGAAATGTTATATGAAAGAGGGAAAAACAGTGTGCATAATTTTGTAAATGAATCTCAGGTTATAAACAAATAATTTGAGATAAAACAAATTAAAAAGAACCCTTTTCAAATATTTTTCATTGAGAATATTTCGTTCGCAAGATATTCTATATTTTAAAGTTAAAAAATGAAAGTTGTGTACTGAATTATACTAAAAATAAAAGCTCAATTTTTAAAGATAAAATTCTTGAAAAGTGCTTTTGAAGGGAAAAACTCATCTCGTGAATTGAGATTCAACTCAAACTAATTGTCAAATATGTGTAATTTTTAAATTGCAGATTTACTGATGATTACAACCACTAGGCTATAACAGTAGCTATATATTATTTAGAGGGATTTTAGCAACTCTGACAGAAAATACTAACTAAAGATAAAGAGAAAATTTAAATTCTCAGTATTGAAACTTCGTACGCCAAATAGCTGTAGCTGTAAACTAATATTTATTGATTTGAAATATAAAAGGATTTACCATGAAAGAAATAAAAATATTTAATAAAAACAACAAACCAGAGCAGAAAGAAAAAAAAGAAATAGTAGAATTTCTTTTTCAACATTTGGAAAACTTTGGTGATTTAAAAGAGGACATTGAAAAAGCTGTAGATTATGCATTAGAAGAAACAAATTCATTTGGAGGATTTATTTTACAGTCTTTTTATGAAGATAGAACATCTTGTGTTGTTGTAGTAAATAGAACAGGGATGATAGGGTATATCCCCGAAAATATTCTTGTCTACGTTGCCACACATAAAGAATTAAGAGGTAGAGGAATAGGGAGAGAAATGATACTTAAAGCAATTGAAATTGCAGAGGGAAATATTGCTCTACATGTTGAACACAACAACCCTGCGCTATTTTTATACAAAAAAATCGGATTTGAAAATAAGTATCTTGAAATGAGATACGTAAAAAAATAAAAAATGGCATTTATAACACTAGACATAAAAAAACTAAAGTCAAATTTTAAGTATCTTAATAAACTGTTTAAAGACAATGACATACAGTGGTCTGTGGTTTCTAAATTGCTTTGTGGAAATAATATGTATCTACAAGAACTTCTCAAATTTGATATTTCTCAAGTTTGTGACTCAAGGATTTCAAACCTAAAAATTATTAAACAAATTAATCCGAAGGTAGAAACAATTTACATAAAACCACCTGCAAAACGCTTCATTAAAAGTGTTGTTCAATATGCTGATATCAGTATGAATACAGAAATTGAAACAATAAAATTACTATCTTCTGAAGCTGAAAGGCAGAATAAAGTTCACAAGATTATAATAATGATTGAACTGGGAGAACTTAGAGAAGGTATTATGCGAGACGACCTTATTGATTTTTATAATAATATTTTTAATATTAAAAATATTGAAGTTGTTGGAATAGGAACAAATCTATCCTGTTTGTACGGTGTTCTCCCTAACCACGACAAATTAATTCAGTTAAGCCTTTACGAACAGTTAATTGAAGCTAAGTTTAATAAAAAAATTAAATATGTTTCAGGAGGGTCTTCTGTAACTATACCATTACTTCTTCAAAATTTATTACCTAAAGGAATCAATCATTTCAGAGTTGGAGAATCTCTTTTTTTAGGAACCGACGTTTATAATAATACAGCTCTCAAAAAAATGAAGACGGATGTTTTTATGCTTTATGCAGAAATAATTGAATTAATTGAAAAGCCACAAATTCCTGATGGCAAAATGGGTACTAATGTTGAAGGGCATTCAATTAATTTTGTTGGACAACTTGATGGTCGAACAAGTTATAGAGCTATTATTGATATTGGATTGTTGGATGTTGACGAAAAACATTTTTTTCCTGTTGGTAATAAATATTCAATTATAGCTGGAAGCTCTGATATGTTTGTAATAGATTTATATGAAAATATTAATAACTATAAAGTTGGAGATTTACTTGAATTTAAGTTAGATTATCTTGGAACATTGAGAATATTAAATTCAAAATATATTGAGAAAAGAATAATAAATGTTAGTTGATATTGTATCTGAATTGTGCAGATCCTACTGAAATCAATACTTGTAGCTCGAATAAAAATTTGCATTGGCTTGAAAATATAGTCCAAAACACTAACTTTTCTATTCGCCAACTGTCTGTTGGCCGGAAAACCCGAAGAAATTTTTAACCAACGGTGCATGTGATTTACCGTGTTAGCGATTCGGGGCTGTCTACCAACAAGCGATTTGTAGAATGCAAATCATTTTACAAATCGCCTGCATCGTTTCATAAACACACAATTTATTTGTAATTTATAAAAGTATTTTTTAATTAATCTATTTTCAAACATTCGTTTAAAAAGTAAAACTTTTTAAACGAATGTTTGAATTTTGTATGTTTTTATATTTATAAGTGAAAAGTAAAATTATTTATCTGTCTAATTTTTCCACGAAAGTGTTACGCTATCAAACATTTGAAATTATCCACAAAATAATTTACATACCCAAGAATAGAAAAACAGCTATAATATATCTGTGCTATATATCTCTTGACTTGAAAAATCTTTAATATTTAAAGGAATAGGTTTATTGGAATTGTCAATTGCTGCAAATGTAAATAGGGCATTAACAACTTTTTGTCTTTTCTCAGAGTACATCTCTTCAATATAGATTTCAACCTGTATTTCAATCTTGACATTTCTTACTTTTATTACTTTTCCAATAATTTCAGCGATTGTACCTGATTTCATAGGTATTAAAAATTGAACTTTTTCAACTGATACGGTAACCATTTTTTTTTTGAAAATCGGATTGCTGTAATATAAGCAACTTCATCCATCCACTTCATTGCTGTTCCACCAAATAAAGTATCATGGTCGTTTAAAGTATTAGGGAAAATTACTTTAAACTGCCTTGTTTCTGCTTTCATTATCCTATCATCCATAAATATTTTTTTACAAATATATAAAAATATTTTGAAATTAAACAATAGTTTATTATCTTTGTAATGAACTATTGTTTAATATTATTATGTCGCCAAGAATAAAAGTGATAAGAAAAGTTTCAAATCCTCCATTGATTAAGGGTTTTAAGCCTTATGGACCAGAATCAGGAAAACAAGAATTGGATCCGGTTTGTTTATTATATGAGGAATATGAAGCAATTCGTCTAAGTGATTATGACTTATTAAATCATTATCAGTCATCTGTTATGATGGGTATTTCAAGACCCACTTTTACAAGGATTTATGCTTCTGCTCTTAAAAAAATTGCCAGAGCATTTGTAGAAGGTCGGCAAATTTCTATTGAGGGAGGAAAAGTTTATTTTGATAGCGATTGGTATCATTGTAAAAAATGTGAATGCTACTTCAATAATCCAGAAAAAGAAAAACCTGTTAATAAATGTCCTTTATGTGGAAGTCAACAAGTTAATAAGTTTGATTTAGAAAATACTCATGATGATGTTTCTAATAAGGTCTTTTCTGATATTTATATATGCCCCGACTGTAGCTTTGAACAAGATATTCAATACGGACATAGAAGGGAGAAACATAATTGCCCACATTGTAAAAGTTTTATGAAAAGAAAAGGAAGTCAAAAATTTTAAAAATAAATAATATGAAAGTTGCTATTACATCTACAGGAAATACATTAGAATCAACAATTGATAAACGATTTGGTCGTTGTGCTTACTTTGTGATTTATGACACAGAGAATAAAGCAATGGAATTTATTCCCAACCAGAATAAGGATAAAGAAGAAGGTGCAGGACCTGCATCGGTACAATTAGTTGCGTCTCGTAATGTAAATAAATTAGTGTCTGGCGAATTTGGAATAAAAATAAAACCATTGCTAGACAGTTTAAAAATTCAAATGATAGTTATTAAAGATCCTGAAAAAACAATTAAGGATGTGATTGAAATGTTGAATCATAATGATTAAAAGAATTTCTTTTAATAGTATTAATTAACTTAAAAAAATAATTTAACAAAAAAAGTAAAAATGGAAAAAATTATTGCTATCCCGTCAGAAAACGGAGTTTTATGTCCTCATTTTGGACATTGCCAAACATTTGCTATTGTATCTGTTAAAGATAATAAAATAACAGAAATAAAAGAAGTGATTCCCCCAGAACATGAACCTGGCTTATATCCTAAGTGGATTTCCCAATTTGGTGTTACCGATGTAATTGCAGGAGGAATGGGGCAACATGCTATTATGCTTTTTAACCAACAAAATATTAATGTTTTTGTTGGTGCGCCGATAAAAACAGCTGTGGAACTAGTAACAGACTTCTTAGATAATAAATTGAATCTAAGTGCAAACTATTGCAATCATGACGAAGATCATGATCACGGTAACTGTCAGCATTAAACCGAATATTACTGCGTGCATAAGAGCAAATTTTAGATAAGCTAATAGACTAATTAGATAATGAACCAACAATCTTAAATTATGATTGACAACTTGAATATGAAAATTGCTATTGCCAGCGGAAAAGGAGGAACGGGGAAAACTTTTGTTTCTACTAATCTGTTTTATGTGCTTCAACAACAGAATATCAAAGTTAGCTTGGTTGATTGTGATGCCGAGGAACCAAATGATTTGCTGTTTTTTAAAGGAAAGAAAGAAAAATCTTTCGAAGTGAATCAGAAAGTTCCTGTTATTGATGAATCTAAGTGTATTTTCTGTGGAAAATGTAACGAATATTGCAATTACAACTCAATTTTTATTTTAGCTCCGTCAAAAATAATTAAAGTGATTGAAGATTTATGCCATGGTTGCGGTGCTTGTTCTGTTGCCTGTATGACTGATGCAATTACTGAGAAAGAGGTCTCCTTAGGAACTGTAAGTCTTTATTCAGTTCCCCGACAATCTTCAATTATTGAAGCAAGGATGAGGGTGGGAGTATTCTCACCTGTATCAGTTATTAAAGCAGCAATTAAAGCAGCAGAGAATAGCGAAATAACTATTTTGGATGCTCCTCCGGGTACATCCTGCCCGTTTATACAAACTATTGTCGCTGCTGATTATGTTGTCTTGGTTACCGAAGCAACGCCTTTTGGCTTGAGTGATTTAAAGCAATCTGTTGAGACCCTGAAAACCATGAATAAACGCTATGCTGTAATAATTAACCGCGCAGGTATTGGAGATAATGCTGTTTGTGAATATTTGAAACAAGAAAATATTCCGCTACTAATGGAAATTCCTTTTGATAAAACAATTGCTTCGTATTATTCAAAAGGAGAACTGATAACTAAATTCCAATCCGAAATAAGAGAGCAATTTATTTCTTTGTTTAATAATATAGCTAAAGAATATGGAAATAGCAGTAATTAGCGGAAAAGGAGGAACGGGTAAGAGTAGTATAAGTGCAGCTTTTGCTACACTGTCTGAAAAAGTAGTGTTGGCAGATTGTGATGTTGATGCAGCTAATTTGCACATTCTTTTTAATCCTAGTCACGAAGAAGAACAGGTTTATATTGGAGGACAGAAAGCTGTTATTGACTATTCTAATTGCACAAACTGCGGAATCTGTATCGATTACTGCCGGTTTGGTGCCATTTCAAGTATAAACGAAAAAGTTACTATTTCAGAAATTTTGTGCGACGGCTGTAAACTATGTGCTAGGATTTGTCCTGTAAATGCAATTTCTATCGTTGATAGTGATAAAAGTCGCATGTATTCTGGGACTTTTCGTAATGGGAAAATGGTATATGGGCGATTAGCTCCCGGTGAAGAAAATTCTGGGAAACTTGTAAATATTGTGCGTGATAAAGCAAAAATAATTGCTAAGGAAGAAAATATTGATACAATTATTATTGACGGGCCCCCGGGAATAGGATGTCCAGTTATTTCGACAATAACAGGTGTTGATCGTGTAGTTATTGTTACAGAAGCAACTATTTCTGCTATGCAAGATTTACAGCGAACTATTGAAATTACTTCTAAGTTCAATCTTAAAACATGTGTAATTATCAATAAATACGACCTAAATTTCGAAATGAGCATGAATATTGAAAGAATGTGTTTGAAACAAAATATTCTCATCGCAGGTAAATTACCATTTGACATGCAGATAGTTGATGCAATGGTTAAATGTAAATCTATTATCGAAATGAATCCGTATTCTGAAACTTCAAATATTATAAAAAATACTTATACTAAGATAATCCAAAATGAATAAAGAGATATTGGATATTAATATGCTAAATAACAAATTATAATTTTTTTTAAATAGAAAAAATGGAATAAAAAGGAGAGATGTCCTAGAGGTTTAAAGGAGCACACCCAGAAAGTGTGAATGCGATATTAAGTTGCATCATGGGTTCGAATCCCATTTCCTCCACAAAATGATAAAATAAAAAAAAGATAAATTATGAATGCTTTTGAAAAAATTAATTTGCCTAGCGTTAAGAACATAATTGTTGTAGCTTCAGGCAAAGGTGGAGTCGGGAAATCCACGGTTTCAGCAAATCTGGCAATAACATTGGCACGGAAAAATAAAAAAGTTGCTTTAGTTGATGCCGATATTTATGGTCCCTCCATCCCAAAAATGTTTGGAATTGAGGATGCAAAACCTTTTGGTACATCGTCAGAAGGAAAGGAAATGATTCTACCCGTTGAAAAATTTGGGGTAAAAATTATGTCGATAGGATTTTTTGTGGCAACAAATCAGGGTTTAATATGGCGTGGGCCTATGGCTGCTAATGCTATTACACAGCTTTTTGAAAATTCAGAATGGGGTGATATCGATTATATGATAATTGATTTTCCTCCCGGAACAGGTGACATACAGCTTACTACTGTTCAAAAATTAAAACTTTCGGGAGTAATTATTGTTACAACACCGCAAGAAATTGCATTAAATGATGCACGTAAAGCCGCGTCTTTGTTTTTAAATCCTGACCTTCATGTTCCAATTATGGGAGTTGTTGAAAATATGTCATGGTTTACTCCAAAACAACACCCCGATGAAAAATATTTTATTTTCGGCAAAAATGGTGGAGATGTTCTTGCTAAAGAATTAAAAACAAAATTGATTGGACAAGTTCCTCTAGTTGCTGAACTTGGTGAGGCTGCCGATAAAGGATTGAGTGTATATGATCAACCTGACAAAAATGTTATTTTAGCTTTTGAAGAAATAATTCAAAATCTGTTCAATATACATTAATAATTTAATATCTAATATTAGGACAAATGATTCATTATCAGGACAATCTAAGAAATATGATAACTCTGATGATTCAATCTTAGTTTTAATGTCTACTTAACTACCTACAATTCAAAAAAGTGGCATTATAATTGTTGTAATTAACTAACTAACTAACTATTTATATCTTTTCGTAAATCATTACAAACTGCCAAGACCACAAAAACCGATTAAGATAATGGTATAAATGCTTGTGCAAAACAAAGCTAAAGAAATTGCAGATTTTGCAGCAGGTAAATATCATTAAACAAATCAAGTGGCTGTTTTGATTCTTAACAGAGAACTTGAACATGGGAATGACATCGAAGACTAGATTAATCACATCACTCGAATGAAAGACGAGTGGACAAATTAGAATATTAACAATTTAAAATAAAATTATTATGGAAGAAAAATTAGTTTCGATGCCTCGCATAGGCGAAAATGCACCAGAATTTAAAGCTGTAACAACACAAGGAGAAATAAATTTTCCATCTGACTACAAAGGAAGCTGGGTAATATTATTTAGTCATCCGGCTGACTTTACACCTGTATGTACTTCCGAGTTCATGACTTTTGCTACATTAGAACCAAAATTTAATGAAGCAAATTGCAAACTTGTTGGACTTTCAGTTGATGGTCTATACAGTCATATTGCTTGGCTGAGGACAATCAAAGAAAAGATAGAATACAAAGGAATGAAAAATGTAGAAGTAACATTCCCTTTGATTGAGGATATTACAATGGAAGTTGCTCAAAAATACGGAATGATGATGCCAGGAGAAAGCAATACAAAAGCTGTACGTGCTGTATTTGTAATTGACCCGAAAGGAATTATCAGAACAATTATTTACTATCCACTTAGTTTAGGTCGTAATTTTGATGAATTATATCGTGTTGTTATTGCATTGCAGACAGCTGATGAGTTTAACGTAGCTACACCAGCCGATTGGAGACCCGGAGATGAAGTGATAGTACCAACCGCAGGTTCTTGTGGAGTAGCAAAAGACAGAATGGAAAATCAAGACGAAAACACTAAATGCTATGACTGGTTTTTCTGTACAAAAAAGATTGATAAAGATACTATTTTGAAGAAAATCATAAAAAAGTAAAACAGAAATGAATTACAAAGGTTATATTCAGTAAGATTTTTTGTTGAAATCCCAGCTGAATTGTAGCTAAACATTCGCTGTGGCGGATATGAACAAAGCCCAAAAGGCAATGATTTCATATCCGCCACAGTTATTTTTGCTAATACAAAATTTTAGTTATTTTAAAAATTATTTGTTAATTAACTTGTTTTCTAAAATTTATCAAAATATCTAAACTTTTTATATGAATAATTTGAAAATTTTGTATATTTGAATATTCGTATGAGAAATTTTTGGTCGTAATTTAAAACGATAGCGATTCGAAAATTATCATTTAAAATAAAAATTCAAAATTATGAAAAAAATAATTTTAGTATTGGCAATCATATCTTTGTTTACGATTACTGTTAGTGCTACCACTTGGTATCCTAAAAAATATTCTTGTCCGCTATGTAAACATAAACACGAATATCAGACAATTGGCAGTTATGGAGGATATATTTATCAATGGCCTTCTAAATATCAATATGTTTTTTGGCCATTAACCGATTCTCCATCTGTATATTGTTGCCCAAAATGCCATTTCTCTGCTTATATCTGGGATTTTGATAGTATCCCGAAAAATAAAGTAGATACATTAAAAAAGTTTTTGTCAACAGTGAACCTTGACGGAAAATATGAGAATTATCTTGATATTCCTATCACTACTCGACTAGAAATTGCCGAAAATGTATATAAAATTATTGGACAAGACAATGAATTTTGGTGTCAATTTTATAGAGTTATGGGATATCATTACGATGAAGAAAAAAATAACAATAAAGCGAAAGAATCGCGACTAAAATCTATAGAATTTGCAAATTTAATGCTTTTAGATTCAGTCTATTTCGGACAAGAAAAAGAAATTCTTATCATTATTGCAGCTATGAATAATTTTATAGGCCAAAAGGACAGTGCATTGATATATCTTGATAAGGTGAGTGTATTAACTTATGAAAACAAGAAGATTAACGAAGAAAATGCAAAAGGTCTTGACGAATATTTGACAAATTTAATTAATGATTACAAAGAATTTATTCGTAAGGAAGAAGAATAAACATAAAAAAATAAAATTTATAAAATTTTGATATAACTTTGCAATTTAGAATTATGGAAAAGACATCAACAGATTTAGCAACTGGCAATAAACATATTTTGATTGTTTATGCATCGTTTTCGGGCTCTACAAAAGAGATTGCAGATAGTATAAAAACAGGGCTTATGGATGATTCTATTACTGTCGATATAATCCCGGCAGAGAACAGAAATATGGAGCTATCGGAATATGATTTTATAATATTAGGCACTGCCATTAATGGAAATACTCCCCATCCACAAATTATTGAATTTATTAATACTAATCGTGATGAATTGAATACAAAAAAAATTGCTGCATTTGTAGTTTGTGGAACAATTACTTCTACAAAACAAAAGATGCGCGAAAATGCTATTAATTATCCTGATAAAGTATTTAAAAATTTGAATGTTTTGCGCAAAGAAGTTTTTGCGGGGAATATGACTTCAACCGGAAAGAAATTTGAGGATTTTCTTGCAAAGTTTATTTTAGGTGTTAAAGCCGGTGATCATAGAGATTGGAATGCTATTAAAAACTGGACAAATGAAATAAAGACTTTAATCAGTTAAAACTAAGTCAATAGTAAAATTTTCACAGTCTTGATTTTTTCTTTTGTTAGTTTTCTTTTGTATCAAGACAAAAGAAAAGTAAGATTAAAATAAAAAATCATTTTAAAATAATAACCGCGCATTTCGACTCCGCTCAATGTCCGGTTATTCAATTTTTTAGAAAATCGTAACTTTCTAAAAAAAGACCTTGAATTTGATGACAAAAGAACAACAAGCGTGGCAATTTCAAAAATCACATAGATTTCAAACTTTCTACGTCGCCAAGCTGTCAATATTTTAGAATCTCAGCTTTAAAACAAGCCAAAATTTTTATTTTAGATAAATAAAGTTTATATTTATACTTTATCTAATAAATATTTATATTAACGAAGTTCAAGATATGTTATCGGATGTTTATAGAAAAGATATTGATGAACTATATAAAACTCCTATAGTTCAACAAACTGCGTTTTGGTCAATTGTGAAAAGAAAAATTGGTCAGGATCCAATCGCTCTGAATTTTAAATCGAAAAAAAAACATTTATATAATGATATTATTACCGATTCTATTATTAATTCAGACATTTTAGTTATTATTCAAAAGTTGAATTGTAATGATAGTATTGCCTATGTGCCTTATGGACCGGAATTAGAACCTCATGATGAGTTTCAGGGTGCTTTTTTAGAGGAATTGTCGGAGTGCTTACGCTCTTTCCTACCAAAAAATTGTTTTATGATAAGATACGATTTGTGCTGGGAAAGCTTTTGGAAAAATGATAGCCCTTTTGTTGATAATCATAATAATATAATCACAGAGCCTTCTATTAAGTCACAGGAAATTAGGTTTAATTTTAATACTATAAATTGGAATCTCCATAAATCTGAAACAAATATTTTACCATCAAATACTTTATATCTTGATTTACAGCCGGATCTTACTAAGATTTTAGAGAGAATGAAACCCAAAACAAGGTACAATATAAAACTCTCTCAAAAAAAAGGTGTTAATGTTAGAATTGCCGATTTAGACGATTTACACATTTGGTATAACCTTTATACTGAAACTGCAAATAGAAATGGATTATTGTTAAATGACATTAAATATTTCAAGGCAATTTTAACCGCTAAGGCAGATAAGACAAAATCTCCCGCAGATGTTTATTACTTAATTGCGGAGGTTGACAATAAACCCTTGGCCGCCATGTTCTTAATAATAACAGGAAATCGTAGTTCATATTTGTATGGGGCGTCTTCTAGTTTTAATAGAAACTATATGGCTACTTATGCTTTACAATGGTTTGCCATAAAACTATCAAAAGAAAAGGGATGCAAAGAATACGATATGTTTGGAATTTCTCCAAATAATGACGAAAGCCATCCTCTTCATGGCCTATATAAATTCAAAATAGGTTTTGGCGGACATATTTATCATAGTTTGGGTTGCTGGGATTATCCTTTCGACCAAGAAAAATATAATATTTTTAAGATTTTTGAGAGAAGAAGCCAAGGCTTTCATATTTCTTAAATAACAAACGCTAACAAATTTTATAATAAATTGTCGGTTCTCTGTATATACCCGTGGAACAGTTTTGCACAAACGATAAAAGACAGCTACATTACTCATAAAATTGTTAAATTCTCTTTTTTTAATTTTTTTAATGGAATCATAGAAAAGATTTAGATTTTATAATATTTTTTATAAAAAATATTTGGAATTTATTTTTTATTAATTAAATTTGTCAAA
>CAZBPT010000036.1:19441-23994 GCA_964493875.1 uncultured Bacteroidales bacterium
GTGAAGCAATTTATGCTATTTATGGGTTTGTTCGTTTTGTAGATGAAATAGTTGACAGCTTTCACGGTTACGATAAGCCTTTTTTGTTAAGCAATTTTAATTGGCAATTACAATATGCTTTAGAAAATGGAATCAGTACAAATCCCATATTGGCAGCATTTGTTGATACCGTGAGAAAATACAATATATGCTCCCAACACATTGAGGCATTCATGGAAAGCATGAAATGTGATCTTACAAAAGCAGAATATACGAGTATCGAAGAATTGAATACTTATATTTATGGCTCGGCTGATGTGATAGGCTTAATGTGCTTAAAAGTTTTTTGTGATGGAGATCAAGTTCTGTATGACCAATTAGAAAAATCGGCTCAAAAACTTGGTTCTGCTTTTCAGAAAGTTAATTTTCTCCGTGACTTAAAAGATGATAATAATGATCTGGGACGGTCTTATTTTCCTGAGATAACAAACAACAAATTCGATTAGGAAAGTAAACTAAAAATTGAGGAATCTATTGAAAATGATTTTAACGAAGCGTGGCTTGGAATTAAACATCTTCCCGGCAGATCTAAATTTGCTGTTGCTCTGGCTTATTTTTATTACAAAACATTATTCGATAAAATAAAAGAAATAACTCCCGAAAGAATACTCTCGAAACGCATACGTATAAGTAACTTAAAAAAATACATTGTTTTTTTAAGAGTTGGATTTATGTACAAAACAAAACTCATTTGATATGTTAGAAAAAGTTATACTTGTCGATGAAAACGACAACCCAATTGCTGAGATGGAAAAAATCGAAGCTCACAAAAAAGCACAATTGCATAGGGCTGTTTCGCTTTTTGTTTTCGATTCCAATAATAAACTATTAATGCAGAGAAGAGCCATTAGTAAATATCATTCTCCTGGCTTGTGGACGAATACTGCCTGCACACATCCATTTCCCAACGAATCGAATGAAGATGCTGTAATACGCCGTTTGAAAGAAGAAATGGGAATATCAATTAAGCAGGTTCGCAAAATCTTTGATTTTATTTATAAAGAGGAACTTGGGAATGGAATTACAGAGTATGAATTTGATCATGTTTTTGTTGGTTTTTCTGATGACTTGCCTGTTCTAAACCCCGATGAAGTTTCGGATTTCGATTACGTTGATCTAAATGTCGTTTTGGAACAAGTAAAACTTTCTCCGCAAAATTATACTGTTTGGTTCAAAAAAATTATTGAAAGAGTTGAAAGAGAAATTGCTCAAAATATTAATACCTTAAAAAAGTGAAAGTAATTAAATGATTAATAAGAAATTCTTTCTAGACAGACCTCTGCAGATAAAGCTATTTTTTATAATAGTTTATTTAGTAGGCATCCTCGGGATGATAATACCCTATTCTTTCCCGTTGTTTCTTAGACTCACTTTTTTGACTCTCATTGTAAGTTCAGTAGGATTGTTTATTTTTCACCAAAGTAATAATATAAAAAAAGACATCATAATTTTTGCGGTAATTTTTTTTCTGGGTTATACTGTTGAAGTTTTGGGTGTCAATACCGGATTAATTTTTGGCAGCTATCAATATGGTGAAACATTAGGAATAAAACTTTTTAAAACGCCTCTTTTAATAGGTTTAAATTGGTTGTTTTTGACCTATACTGCGCTCTCCATTTCGAATAAAATTACAAAGAACAGTTTTTTGCAGCTAATTATTGCTCCTACGCTTATGCTTGTTTACGATATTGTTATGGAACAACTTGCACCCATTATGGACATGTGGAGTTGGACAAATTCATTGATTCCAATTAAAAACTATATCGCCTGGTGGCTGATAGGATTATTATTTGCTGTAATTTTAAAGCGTACTAAAATCAATACCAATAACCCGTTGGCTTTGCTCATGTTTCTTTGTCAATTTCTATTTTTTGTAGTTCTCTTTCTTTATTATATTGTTCTGAAATGATAAAAGCAAAGTATAATTGGTTTTTCTGTCCACTTTTTAAATGGCTTAGCCGTTTTCTTGTAGAGCGGAATTTCTGCTGTATTCATTTCGAGACTGAGTTTATCGATGATGGACATTCGGTGCTTGCAATTGCAAACCATATAAGCTGGTGGGATGGCTTTTGGATTGAATATCTGAATCTAAAAAAAATTCATCGTAGATTTAATTTTATGATGTCAGAAGATCAGTTAAAAAAACATTGGTATTTTCAGCAAGTTGGAGGATATTCGGTAAGAAAAAATTCATCGGAAATAATCCAAAGTATTGATTATACAGCGGAGTTGCTGAAAAATGACCAAAATATGGTTCTAATCTTTCCACAAGGGGAAATTCACTCGGCACATAATACAGCAGTGCGTTTTAAAAAAGGCATTCAATATATCATTAAAAAAGTTAAAAATGATACTCAGGTGCTTTTTGTGGTAAACATTACCGATTATTTTTCTGAAGCAAAACCACATCTTTTTATTTATACAAAAAAATTCTCTGCCGGTTTTTTTAAGGACAGAAATATCGAAGAAGAGTATAATTTGTTTTTCAATGAAGTTTTAAACTCTCACAAAACAAAAACATCATAATGCAATATTTGGTTTACATATCTTTTGGCTTTCTATGCTTTCAGTTACTTGATGTGCTTATTAATTTCATTTTCCGTCAGTATATTGAGAAAACAGAAATTCAAAACAGTGATTTGATTTCGGTCCTTATTCCGGCTCGTAACGAGGAAAGCAATATAGCTCGTTTGCTCTATGCTTTGCAGAAAATGAGAAATACCAATATCGAGATTTTGGTTTGTAATGACCATTCAACAGATAATACTGAGGAAGTAATTAACAAATATGCTACAATAGATTCCCGTGTAAGATTAATTCAATCAGACTTACTACCGGACAATTGGCTAGGAAAAAACTTTGCTTGTTATCAATTGGCAAAGCAGGCAAAGGGTGAGTATATGCTCTTTGTAGATGCCGACGTGGTGATTTCCGGAAATATTGTTGCCGATGCAGTTGCTTATGCTAGAAAGTACAAACTGGGTTTGCTTTCTGTTTTCCCAAAGCAAATACTATTGACGTCAGGAGAAAAACAGACAGTGCCACTAATGAATTATATTCTTTTAACGCTTTTGCCACTTATTTTTGTGCGTGTGTCGCCATTTAAATCTCATTCTGCAGCAAACGGACAGTTTATGTTGTTCGATACAAAAACATACAACGAATTAGAACCACACAAACAGTTTAAAAATTCAGCAATCGAAGATGTTGTAATCTCAAGATTTTATAAAAAGAATAAGATTAAAATAGCTTGCCTTATAGGCGAAGAGAGGATACAATGCAGAATGTACAATT
This sequence comes from uncultured Bacteroidales bacterium, assembly GCA_964493875.1. Lineage (GTDB taxonomy): Bacteria > Bacteroidota > Bacteroidia > Bacteroidales > ML635J-15 > Bact-19. Next base: position 22,775 of record CAZBPT010000036.1, read on the forward strand.
CTTACAAAGATGCTTTAAATGGTTTCTCAAAAAATATTTTTATGTTTTTTGGCAATGTTCCGGTTTTAGCTTTTCTTTTTTTGGTATTCGGAATCTTTGGCTTTGTTCCTATTATTCTCTATAATTTATATTTGCTTATTCCATACTTGTTGGCTGTAATATTTATACAACTTTTATATGCGATTACATGTAAGCAAAAAATTATTACTACTATTTTGTATTTTCCTGCAAATATGTTTTTTATGTTGCGGGTTATGATTAATTCATTGATTGTTAGAAAAAATAAAGATTATATATGGAAGGGAAGAAATATATATTAATATTATTGCTTACTTTATTTTGTTGTTATTTGCTTGGGCAAAATAATAAATCAATTTACAATGCGTACATTTCCGGGAATATGTCCAAGTGGAAAACTGCGATGGATTCGGTTGATGCCATAAAGCAAAAAAATGATAAAGATTTGTTGGATTTGATAAATTATCAATATGGCTATATTGGCTGGTGTATTGCTTTTGATAAAGCAAATGAAGCAGAAAAGTACCTAAATAAAGCAACAGGTATGCTTGAAAAATTGGAACAAAAAAAGTATAAGGAATCAATCTTATTTGCCTATAAATCAGCTTTTGTTGGGTTCGAGATTGGATTGGCAGAATATAAAGCTCCTTTTATTGGAATGAAAAGTCTGGAATATGCAAAAAAATCAGTAAGTATCGATCCTTCAAACCCCTTAGGATATATGCAACTTGGAAATATATATTTTTACATGCCTAAAATGTTTGGTGGCTCTAAAAGCTTAGCTCTGGAATATTACTGCAAGGCCTTGAAAATTATGGAATCAAATAATGCTTACAAAAAAAACAATTGGAACTATTTGAATTTAATGGTAACTATCATAAATGCTTATATAGATTTGAATCAATACGAAGAAGCAAAAAAATATTGTAAAAAAACATTAACTATTGAACCCGATTTTGATTGGCTAAAAAACAATCTTTATCCAAAAATTTTAAATAATCTTAAAAAAAATAAAAAATGAATAAGAGTGTAATAATAGTAGGAACAGGCTTGGGAGGTCTTTCTACAGGATTGCGATTAGCAAGTAGGGGATATCAAGTAACTTTTGTGGAAAAGGCGAAACAACCAGGCGGTCGTTTAAATCAGTTAAAAAAAGACGGATTTACCTTTGATGTAGGTCCCAGTTTTTTTAGTATGCCCTA
>CAZBPT010000037.1:0-14212 GCA_964493875.1 uncultured Bacteroidales bacterium
TAAAAAAAGACGGATTTACCTTTGATGTAGGTCCCAGTTTTTTTAGTATGCCCTATGAATTCGAAGAGCTGGTTAAAGATTGTGGTATTGATATGCCCTTTGAATTTGTTGAAGTAGACCCTCTTTATACTGTCAATTTTAAGGGAAGCGATAAGAAATATTCATTATATAAAGATATAAATAAGTTAAGCGAACAGTTTGAAGATGTTGAACCCAATTTTAAGTCCAAATTTACCGCATATTTAAAAAACTGCGAATCAATTTACAATGATACTGTTGATATTGCTATTAAACAAAATTTCAACAGTTTATCTGCTTTTTTTCTATCTTTACTCACTGTGAATCCTCGGCATTTGCCTGTTTTACTTAGAACTTTCTGGTCTCAAGTAGGAAATTATTTCAAATCCAAGGAGGTACGACAAATCGTTTCTCTCATTGCTTTTTTTCTTGGCCGCACTCCGTTTGACACAAATGCCGTTTACACCCTGCTGTCGCATATCGAATTTAAACACACAGGGTATTATAATGTTAATGGCGGAATGTACACCATTGTGCAGAGTTTAGTAGAAGAACTTAAAAAACTTAACGTGACATTTCATTATAATACCGAAATTATTAGTTACGAGAAAGATAATAATAAATTAACCTCATTGATAGACCAAAATAAAAAAAGCTGGCAGGCTGATATTTTTGTTATAAATTCTGATGCAGCATATTTTAGGGGAACTGTTTTTAATCGCAAAAAATTCATGAAAAACAATTTAAAGAAAATGAATTGGACAATGGGCTATCTAACCTTCTATGTAGGAATAAAGACAAAACTACCGCAAGTAGAGCTTCACAACTATTTCTTGGGTAACAACTACCAAGAATATGCCAAGGATGTGATGAAAAATCCCGGTATTCTTGAAAAACTATACTATTATGTAAATGTAGTATCAAAACATAATACTGATTGTGCTCCCGAAGGTTGTGAAGCATTATTTTTTGTTTGTCCCGTTCCAAATTTGCTTTTTAAAACAGATTGGTCCGATAAGCAAGATATTGTGAATAGTATAATCGACGATTTTTCGAAACGAATTAAGCAAGATATTTCCAAAGATATTGTTTTTCAAATGGCATATACTCCTGAGGATTGGCAGAAAAAATTTAACCTATACAAAGGAGCAGGATTGGGATTATCGCATAGTATGTTGCAAATAGGAGCATTCCGACCAAAAAATTGCGATGAACAGTTTAAAAATACCTTCTATGTTGGAGCATCAACAGTGCCGGGAGCAGGGTTGCCAATGGCAGTGATTGGTTCAAAATTGGTAACGGAAAGAATTCTCAATACTAAATAACAAATATCAAATCACTGTCAAAAATATTGGGTATAAATTGTTCTTTTGACTTGCTCCTGCAAACGATTTTCAACCCGGCATTTTTGACAGAAAAAAATCAAAAATCTTATCAAAAATCAAAAAAATATTTGGAATTTAATTTTTATTAATTACATTTGTCAAAATAAAACCACTTATAAATTAATACAATAGGTTATTTATGCTGGGAAAAATTTTGTTAGGAGGTAGAGGGTTGTACATAACATAGGAAAGAGATAAACTTTATTTAAATATATATTTTTAACAAATAATTTAAAAAAAATGAAAACAAGAAAATTTATTAATTTATTTTTAATCTGTGCTATGATGACAGGATTTTTTTCATGTGCCACTATACCTAATGGAGCAGTTGCTGTAAAATCTTTTGAAAAAGAAAAATATCTCGGTAAATGGTATGAAATTGCCAGAATAGATTTTAAATATGAAAAGGATTTGAGTAATACAACTGCAGAATATTCTGTAAATGATGATGGATCTATTAAGGTTCTAAATAAAGGATATAATACTGTGAAAGGTGAATGGACCCAGTCAATTGGTAAGGCTAAGTTTGTTGGAGAAGATAATGTTGCCATGCTTAAAGTATCGTTCTTTGGACCTTTTTATGCAGGGTATAATGTAATTGCAATTGACAAAGAATACAAATATGCTCTTGTTGCCGGCAGAAATCTTAAGTATTTATGGATTTTATCCCGCGAAGTTAGTATTCCTGATCAAATAAAAAATGAGTATCTTAAGCTTGCTAAGCAGGTTGGATATAATACAAATGACCTGATATGGGTTAAACATGACATACAGAAATAACTTTGGCAATCTTTAATAACCAGTCAAATCGGCGTTATATAGCGAAAAATTTAAAAAAATGATAGCCTTTTCAAAAAATAATTTAATATTTGATATGTTTTCAATCTGCTTACTGCAAAATAAAGTTATTATACCCTATTAATTTTCTATGAAAATAAACAAAATTAAATACTTAGTTTTAATATTTATATTGCTTATTTCTCTTAATGAAATCAAGGCACAATTAGTCTTCCACAGTTATTTCGATGCTGGTACAAATAATGTCTCAGGTGTCGGCTTTTTTAAAAATGTATATAGGGGAATTTATCAATATAAAAGACTGAATGTTATAGCCGGTTTACAATACGACATGGTAAACAACAATACGAATACATTCACCGGCGTTGATATTGAGACCTCTTGGCGATTTAATATTAAAAAATTTCATTTTGATTTGAAAGGATATTATTTGCTGAATAAGTTTTCCGATATTTCCTATGAAACGAACTGGGGGATTAGGATGGAGACAAAAAAATTTAAGCACTTTTTATTTGCGCTCGGATTAAATAATAAAACATATGCAATAAATTCAATAGCTAGAGAAAGATATAATATTGACAAGGGTCACAGTAAAATACATGAATATTTGAATTTAACATACTTAATAACTGTTTATATTAAACCGCAATCTAGTAAATGGAATATTGGCTTATCTTGCACTAATATTGATTATTTTGTAATAGATCAACCTACTAATCCTGTCTTTAATTTACAGTCAAAGTACAAATATAATTCAAACTTAGAATTCTTTTTAGATTTATGGTATAAACATGCAGGTATGTTAAATATTAACGCAAATTATTTTGGATATTTTTTTAGAGGAGGTATAAAATGGGAAATTTCAAATTTGAAATAATATTTATTGTTTTATTGATAGCCTTGCCTTCTTGTAAAAAATTTGAGATAAAAGGCTTTCTTACTACTTATGAGATTGTTGATCATCGTTTTGAACAATCTATGGAATATAATAATAGAAATGGCTATACTGAAATAGATATAGCACAAAACAACTACGATATTTTTGCAATGAGCGATTCTCATGTGGGAGAAACAGAAAACCTGGAAAAATTTTTTAAAAATGCAAAAAATCAAAAGTCTACCGCAGTTGTAATGCTTGGCGATTTAACAACAGGAAATGAAGATGATTATAATGTGCTATCCCGAATAATGCCTTCAAAAGACTCGTTGATGTATTTCCCTATTGTTGGCAATCACGATCTTTATTTTGATGGCTGGAAAAACTTTTATTCAATTTTTGGATCATCATCTTACTTCTTTGTAATTAATACACCAGAAAACAGAGATTTGTTTATTTGCCTTGATACGGGAGGAGGTACTTTAGGAAAGAAACAATTAGAATGGTTTATAAACTTATTAGAAACAGACAGAGATAAATACAGATATTGTGTAGTATTTACCCATATTAACATATACCGCTTAAGACAAACAACAAGTACTAATCCAATGCTGGAAGAAGTTCATGTTTTAACCGATTTGTTTATACGACATAAGATAAACATGGTTGTATCAGGGCATGACCACAAACGAAATTCCGCCTTTTTGGGTAATACAACAATCATTAACCTTGATGCTCTACAAGACGAAAATAAAGATGCAAGTTATTTAAAGTTGTCAATAAATGAAAATAATATTGACTACAATTTTGTTGAAATATAATCAGAATAACTAATCTAGTTTTGTGAGTCCAGAACTGCCTAGGAATATGACAGATAGAAAAATCGCTCTCAATCAGGCAACAAAAACATATTGCAAATCGTTAGCAACAGAATGGTAAAGAAATATCAAATATTAATTTTTAGTTATGGCAAAAACAAAAATAATTGATGCTATTGTTTCTATTCTAAAGAAAATTCAAAAAGCTAGTTGGCTATATTTAATAGTTATTGCTATCTGTCTTTTCCCTTTTATGTCCCCCGCAATTGCCTTGCTTATAGGATTAGTCTTTTCTTTTATTGGAATCAAACACGAAAATATTCACAAATTCACTTCAAAAATTCTTCAGGCATCTATTGTTTTGATGGGATTTGGGATGAGTTTAACTGCCGTAATTTCATCATCAAAAACGGGATTTGTGGAAACAATTATTTCTGTTACAGTCGTGATGGGATTGGGTATTTTGCTTGGAAAACTTTTTAAAGTTGAAAAAAATATCACATTGCTTATTGCTTCGGGTACAGCTATTTGCGGAGGCAGTGCTATTGCTGCTGTTGCCCCAATTATTAACAGCAAAAGCTATCAAACATCTTTTGCACTTATTGTTGTTTTTGTTTTAAATGCCGTTGCATTGTTTCTATTTCCTTTTGTTGGGCATAGACTCGGATTAAGTCAGGAAACTTTTGGCAATTGGGCTGCCATAGCTATTCACGACACAAGTTCTGTTGTTGGTGCAGGTGCAATTTATGGTGAAAAGGCTTTACAAGTTGCAACAACAGTAAAACTTATTCGAGCATTATGGATTATTCCGCTATCGTTGATTATAGCATTTTTTAATAAGAGTGGCGATAAAAAATCAATTAAATTCCCGTGGTTTATTCTATTCTTTGTGTTTGCAATTCTAATTGCTAACTTTTTCCCAGAATTTCAAGAAAGTTATACTCATTTTAACTGGTTAGGAAAACGTGGAATGGTCGTTGCCTTGTTCCTCATTGGCTCAAATATTACAATTAGCGAAATAAAGAAATCCGGTCCTAGAAGTTTTGTTCTTGGTATAATTTTATGGGCTGTTATTGCTGTCGGATCTTTATTTTTTTTAACCCTGTTTCAATAATAATTTTCAACCGTATTATTCTGATAATAGCTCTATTGATTAACAAAAGATACAAATATTCAATAGATTTTTTCAACTTCTCCAACATAACAACAATTATATTATCTTAGGATTTGTTCGATTTACCGAAACGGAGTAGAAGATTAGTAAAATTAGATTAATTTTGAAGATAATGAATTATTAGTTATGAGTACAAAAAATGCATATAAATTAACAAGAGCTTCTTCAAAGCATGGATATGATTGGTGGTGGCATTCATTTGTTGCAACTAATCCTTCAACAGGTGAATTAAAACCTTTCTTTATTGAATACTATGTTATTAATCCCGGATTATGGAAAGGAGAAATTATTTGGGGACAACAAAAAGAAAGTAAAGAAAATAAGCAAAAACCTTGTTATGCAATGCTAAAAGTTGGCACTTGGGGAGATGATAAAGTCCAATTACATAATTATTATTCTATTGCTGACTTTTCTGCTTCGACAAAAGAACTTAATTGCATAATTGGTCCAAACAAACTTACTGAAAATAGTTTATCCGGTTCGGTTCATGTTTCTGAACATGACAGGGATTCATTTCCTGAACGTATGAGTGATGCAGGAACAATGGAGTGGAACTTGACAGTCGAAAAAAATGTCAAATTTGATGTCGGCTATGGAAGTTCCAATTTCTTCAATCAATTGGGTGCATTCCACATGTTTTGGCATGTGCAAGGTATGAAATGCAAATATAGCGGAGATGTTATTTTTAATGGCGTGAAGTACATTGTTAATCCCGATACTTCATTTGGTTATCAAGACAAGAATTGGGGAAAAGATTATACAAACCCATGGATTTGGCTTAATTGCAATAATTTTAAATCAAAAAAAACTGGAAAGCAAATAAATGCGAGTTTTGATTTGGGAGGAGGATGTCCTATCGTTTTTTCTGTCTCTTTACCAAGACGAATATTAACGGCAGTTTACTATGAGGGTGAGTTTATTGAATTTAATTTTTCTAAATTTTGGAAAAAATCTAAACAGAACTTCAATACCCTTGAAGACGAAAAATATGTGTATTGGAATGTAATTTCTGAAAATAGAAAGTATAAAATCGATGTACAGTTTAAATGTGAGAAATCAAAATTACTACTAGTGAACTACGAAAATCCCGATGGAGAGAAAAAACATAATAAGCTCTGGAATGGAGGACATGCCGAAGGAGTTTTGAAGTTATACAAAAAAGAGAACGGAAATTTTAATCTTTTCGATGAATTAGAGGGCTGTTTAGGTGGATGTGAATACGGAGAATATTAAAAAATTATCGACAGCAAATTAGTAATAAAATTGAAAATATTAAAAAAAAATGATTGAGACAAAAAGACTATTAATAAAACCATTAACAGCAGAAGAGCTAAAAAAACTTATTTATTATCCTGATGATTTTGCACAAGATTTTGGATTATCTCTTTCTAATTCATTGATTGATAGCGAAACTAAAGAGGCAATTATAAATGACCTTTTACCTAATATCACAGATACTTCAAAAGATTCAGATTTTTATACAATGTGGATTTTGGTAGAGAAATTTGAAAGAGCAATTATTGGAGGGATTTGTTTCCATGGAGAAGCTAACGAAAAGGGAGAAGTGGAGATAGGTTATGGAATTGATCCAGCATTTAGAAATAAAGCTTATATGACGGAATGCATTTCAGGATTAGTTCTTTGGATTAGAGAGAATAAGGATGTTAAAGCAATAATTGCTGAGACAGAGAGTACAAATGTTTTTTCAAAAAAACTATTGGAAAAAAATGGTTTTACTCTGATTAAGCAGAACGAAGATACTGTGATTATGAAATTAGATATAAAATAAAGTAAAAATGCAGTAAGTACAAAAATTTTCATTTCTGGGAATTAATAATTAAAAACTTATTAAATATGGAAATAAAATCTCTTGAAAAAACAGAATTTGAAACATTATTCAAAGCATTCAGTAATGCTTTTGCTGATTATGACGTTAGAGTAAATGCAGAAGAGCTTAAAAATATGTGGAAAAGGCGTGGCTTTAATAAAAAATTATCTTTTGCTGCATTTGAGGGAGAAAATATTGTGGCATTCACCCTGAATGGAATTGGAAATTTTAACGGAATGCAAATGGCTTACGATACGGGAACAGGAACTGTAAAAAATTACAGGGGACGAGGTTTGGCAACAAAAATTTTTGAATATTCAATACCATTTCTGAAAGAGGCAAATATTAATCACTATCTCTTGGAAGTATTGCAACATAATACTAGAGCTGTTTCTGTTTATCAAAAAATTGGGTTTAAAGTTACTCGTGAATTTAATTATTTTGTATGGAAAAATGAAGATTTAAAAAATGATATAAAAGAATCTGCTAAGCAATATTCTGTGAAGCCGTTTGAAATTCATAAATATTCGATTTCTGATTTTTGGGATTTTTATCCTTCATGGCAGAATAGTTTTGAATCTATTTCCAGAGCTAGAGAGGATTTTTTAAATTTAGGAGTTTTTGAAAATGAAAGACTTATTGGATATTGCGTTTTTGAAGCAAATGCGGGCGACATTACTCAAATTGCTGTTGATAAAAAACATCGAAGAGAAGGGATAGCTTCGTTGCTACTTAATGAGATGAGCAAAATAAATAAAAATAAAAATACAAAACTCTTAAACTCAGATATCTCTTGTAGCTCAATAGTAAATTTCTTGAAGGCGAAAAATATTGATATAACCGGAAAACAGTTTGAAATGATGAAAGAACTCTTTGTGTAATTGATAGAAAAGCAATGAAATTTGCGAATTTGCGGTAAAGATAATTCACTAGTTTTAAGAAATTTTAAGGATTTTAGTTTTCTTAAATTTTTTTATATATCTGATTATGATAGGATGGGAAATCCTTTCAGTACTTATATTGCTAATTTAATTTTCCATTTAATATTAAAAAAAAAATTGATAATTAAATTTTATTTACTACATTTATAAAAAATTATACTCAAAGAAACTCAGATATTTCGATTTTAGAGCGATTTCTTAGTCGGCAATTTCACGGTGGTTTTAAAAGTCAAATAACTTGAGCAAATAATTTTTTTATTATACAAAAGATGGAACAGAAAGATTATTTATTAAGAGAGATTGAAAAAATTGGCGTGATAATAAATGCTATGCGACAAAAGATTTTTGGCGATAAAGGAAATTTGTCATCATCACTCGAACAGCAAATTGAAAATGAAAAGGAAAGACTGTCAAAGGAAATAAATTTTGATATTTACAGCTTTTTAAAAATGAGCAAAGATGAATCTAATGCATATATATTGGGCATCGATGGCTTTAATGTTGAGAATATAGAACTTTTAGCTGAATGCATTTCCGAACTTGGTTTTAGCGATAATTGCACCGATTCAAAAAACTATCTTGAAAAGGCATTACAACTATATGAACTATGCAATTTGCAAACTGATACATATTCGATAAAACGAGAAACAAATATTATTGCAATTAATAATTTTTTAAAATCAAATTAAACATTTTTATTTTAACTAAAAACTTATTTCGCTAAAAGCAATTATTCCATCATATTAGTTTTAGCTCATAAATTGTTAAAAATATTTTTTTACGTGCAAAGATATTGCAAAGCAAGCTTTTTCCTTGATTTTGATAATTATAAGTGAAATGATTATCGGAGTCGCTCTTTTCTACCCGTCATAAGCAATTTTTTTTGCAATAAAAACACCCATTTATCGTTGGTTATCGTATACTGTTGAATACGCAATGATAGCTATACTTAACAAATCATAAAGTAAACGATGCTTGGAGTTAAAATTTGTAAAAATAATAATAACAATGACTGGCTTGTTAACCAATTTGAGATTTTTTCTAATGGATCTTTTGTAGCAGAAAAATTTATTCCCCGACCCGATATTTCCATTATTTTTCATTTCAAAGGCCGGCCACTGATATTGGGCGAAACTAACGTTGAACTAGAACCCTTTTTTGTGGCACCAATAATTCCAAAATTCATTGAAATGACTTCCCAGGGAATTATGGATACTTTTATCGTTAATTGCAAACCTACTGTTTTTTCTCGCGTTTTTGCTCTCGACCTAACACCAAATCCAAAATATAGCATCGATTTGCCCGATCAGGCTTTTCTTTCTCTTTGGAATGAATTATCGAAACTTAAAACTTCCGAAGAAAGAATAAATAGATTTAGCAATTTTATAAATTCATATCAAAAAACGACTTATCAACCCGATGAAATCGATCTTTTTTATGATAAAATCATTGAAAAAGGAATAAAAACATTATTGAAAGATATTGTGAAAGAATGTTCTTTGAGTCAGCGGACTTTGGAACGAAATTTTATTAAACGTACAGGCGTAACACCCAAAACGCTGATGAGAATATTGCGATTAGACTACCTCTGGACAAAAATAAATGACGAAAATGTAATAGACTATCAAGATTTGGTTTTTCATGGAAACTATTTCGACCAAGCTCATTTTATTCGTGATTTTAAATCAATTATTGGCGAAACTCCAAATTATTTTTTTAATCGAACTCTCCAAATTACCAAAATGTTTTCAGGACGCGAACAAGGCAAAATTATATAATTTATATTGTCGCTTTTATACAATTACAATACGTTGACACTACTTAATTTTGTATGATATTTCATTTAATTGAAATAATAATATCTTGATTATGAAAAAAATTAAATTAATTTCAGTTTTTATCTCAATTTTTATATTTTCCAGTGTAGTTTCTGCACAGGATGATGACTTTAAAAAATTTGGATTTCAAGCCGGTTATGGAATATGGAGTTATGATGGAATTATGATAAAACTTTCTCATCGTGTTAATAATTTCTCGCAATCTTTTTTACAGTATTATGACCTTCCGATGGATAGTTTCAAGAGATATGGTGATGTAAGTTTTGCATTTAAGTATCGTCCGATACGAAGATTGCAAGTTGGGGTTTCTTTTGTGTGGACAGGTACAAAAACCGATGTTTTTAATTGTAGTTCTATTGAAGATGTTGAACCTTTAAAAATGGGAGAGTTGAGATATAATTATTTTACTCCTGCTGCTGACGTTACTTTCTTTTATGTTGCAAAAACATTTTTCAAATGTTATGGGAATATTGGTCTCGGTTGTACTTTTGGACTTATTCAGTATAAAAGTGTTTCTTATATGAGCGATGAGGAAACACCCAACAAAATTGCAAATAAAATGATACCTCATTTTAATTATCAATTTACACCAATTGGATTTAGATTTGGTAATAATGTAGGAGCTTTTGTTGAGTTTGGGTTTGGTTATCGTGGTGTTATAAATGGTGGTTTGTTCGTTAACTTTTAAATGATGATTATGAAAAATAAATATAATATAATTATTCTTGCATTTGCTACTTTATTATTCGTTTTTTCAAGTTCTTGTAAAAAATGGGATCCGACAGATCTAATTTATGAAGTTGAAGGTATCCAATATTCTGATGGAATGTCTGGTTTTGGCAATAATGATGCTGAAATTGAAGGTACTGAATTTTCTTTCCCGGAAGGAATTATACTTGCAGAAGAAGTTGCTGGTGCAAAATCAACTGATATTCCGGAAATTGAAAAACCTGCGGTTACAGATTTTCAAAATTTTGTTGAAAAACCTATTCAACTTTTTTCAAAATCAACTCCAGATACTATATTAGGAAGCGGTTATTATGTCGTGGTTTTATTGCCTCTTCGTAATACTACTACTGCAGATATTGAAGTCGAATTGCCTGCTACTTTGGTTTTCCAAAATAAAGGAGGTAGCTACCAAAATGGTTTACTTATTAAAAAAGTTACTTTTGTTGTTCCGGCAAATTCTACTTATAATGTTCAACTAAATTTATATTGCTGCAATCTTAGCCGTCATGCTAGCGACAGCGATGCAATTTATGATCGTTTTGTCCTATGTACTAACGAACCGATAATAAAACTCTGTGAACTTTTTAATAACAAAAAAGTAAACATTGAAGAACAACCGATAAATTATGATAGCCAAGTAAGTAAAATTCAATCTATAGTTTGGAATTTAACTCAATTAGGATTTTTTCCTCATGGAGAAGATTTGAATTGGATAAATTCTTTGCCGGCAAGTAACTAATATAGTTAATAATGAAAAAAATGTAAATATATGAAAAAAATATATTTTATAGTAATAATAATATTTACTGCGAATTATATTTTTGCTCAAAATTTCGGTAGCAGATTGGGTAATGCAGTAAAAAAAACAGCTGAAAATACTGTCCAACGTAAGGCAGAAGAGAAAACTGATGAAGCTATTAGTAAAGGTATTGACAAAGTGACTGACCCAGATTCTTACGATGATGAGGATGAAGGTTCAAGCAAAAAAAATACTGACAAAGGAAAAGGTTGGAAATGTGAGTGCGGACACTCGGGTAATACAGGTAAGTTTTGCACCGAATGTGGAAAAAAACAGCCCGATGCTAACGGATGGACTTGTTCGCAATGTGGTACAGAAGGAAACAAAGGAAAATTCTGTACTGAGTGTGGAGCAAAACAAGATGCAGGCGATGTAGGAAATAATGCCAGTGCTACATCTGTTAGCGGAGATCCTACTCAAAAATCTAGTACCAAGCCACTAGAAATTACCTATGCAAAATGCGATTTTGTGGCTGGTGACGTGATTATTTTTGAAGATTTGCTTGAAGGAGAACAACTAGGCGAATTCCCAAGCAAGTGGGATTTAGAACGAGGAAATGCCGAAATTGCAAAGGTGAACGGAGAAACTGTTATAGCCATGGGGGCAGCGGATTGCTGGATTGCCCCTTTGATGATGAATAACTCTAAAGACTATCTTGGAGATGTTTTCACTGTAGAATATGACATGCTTTTCGATGATAGTGGAAAAGACGGCGCTCCTGATATAGAAATAGATTTTATTGCACCTGATCAGAGTAGAGATAATGAAATTTTTACTTTCGTGTATGATTTTGCATTTGAGATACAAGATTTTACTGTATATTATGTGAAGAATGGATCAGAAAAGGAGACATATAAAGATGGATCTGCATCATCGGGAGAGGTGGCAGTCATTAATGATGGTAAATGGCATCACTTCGCATTATCATTTAATAAACGAGCAATTAAAGTTTATGTCGACGGAACCCGAATTATTAATATTCCAAATGCAAAATCGGGGGCAGGATGGGTAACATTCTTTTCAAGATGTTCTAATGAATTCAAACCTTTGCACATGAAAAACATTCGAATAGCCAAAGGTGCCGTTCCTCTTTATGATCGTATGATGACAGACGGTAAATTCATTACCTACGGCATCACTTTCGACGTGGGCAAATCCACTATTAAACCGGAATCTATGGGTGAAATTAATCGTATTGTAAAATTGATGACTGATAATCCCGACTTAAAATTCTCGGTTGAAGGACACACCGACAACACCGGAAATGTAGCTTCAAATCAAACTTTGAGCGAAGCACGTAGTAAAGCCATTGTTGATAAATTGGTTGAGATGGGAATTGATAAATCGCGATTAACTTCTGCCGGCAAAGGACAGAATAATCCAATTAGCGACAATTCAACACCGGAAGGTAGAGCAAAAAATCGTAGGGTAGAGTTTGTGAAACTCTGATAATAAATGAGTTTTGCTGTTTTGTCCTATTCTTAAAAAAAAAAATTGCAAATAATAACTCTTTATCATAATTGCCATTTCAACGAAATAGATAATTCTAATGATTAGGCTTTTATATGAAATATTTATTGCTATTTTTATTTGCATAAAAATTTAATTTTTATACAAATAAATTGTATATTTGTATAATATTTTCAAAATATTGAATTTATTTTCAAATTTTTTTTAATGGATATATCAGTAGTAGTACCTTTATATAACGAAGAAGAATCTTTACCTGAATTAGCAGAATGGATCGAAAAAGTTATGCTGGAAAATAATTTCAGTTATGAGATAATTTTTGTGGACGATGGCAGTAATGATAATTCTTGGGCGGTTATCGAAAAGCTAAATGCCGAAAAACCCGAAACAATTAGAGGAATATCATTTCTAAGAAATTATGGAAAATCTGCAGCTCTACATACAGGTTTCCAAGCTTGCAAAGGAAACGTAGTAATTACTATGGATGCTGACTTGCAGGATAATCCAAACGAAATTCCCGAATTGTATAACATGATTGTTAACGATAAATTCGATTTGGTTTCAGGGTGGAAAAAGAAACGCTACGATTCTAAATTAGCAAAAAATATTCCCAGCAAATTATTTAATTTTACCGTTAGATTATTCACTGGGATTAAATTACACGATTTTAACTGCGGGCTAAAAGCTTATCGTAGTAAAGTTGTTAAAAGTATCGAGATATACGGAGAAATGCACCGTTATATTCCTGTAATTGCCAAAAGAGCTGGTTTTAAGAAGATTGGCGAAAAAGTAGTTGAACATCAAAAACGAAAATTCGGCGTTTCTAAATTTGGTTTAGAAAGATTTGTTAACGGATACTTGGATTTACTTACCGTTTTATTCATCACAAAATTCGGGAAAAAACCCATGCACTTTTTTGGCGTAATAGGAACTTTGGTATTTTTATTAGGATTTTTCTCAGCTTTATTTATCGGAATAAAAAAAATAATTGCAGTTTCTAACGGCATGACCTTGGAAAGAATAACTCAAAGTCCTTTTTTCTATATTGCACTAACATCAATGGTTATAGGTAGTTTCTTATTCCTTACCGGTTATTTGGGCGAATTAATTTCAAGAACTTCTGCTGATAGAAATTTCTATCATATCGAAAAAAACATATAAAAATGAAAAACTTTGCAATTATTGGTGTCGCTGGGTACGTGGCAGAACGACATGTGAAAGCGATAAAAGAAACAAATAATAATTTGGTTGCCTGTCTCGATAAATTCGATTCTGTCGGATTCTTGGATTCATTTTTCCCTGAAACTGCCTTCTTTACCGAGTTTGAACGATTTGACAGACATATCGACAGAATATCAAATACGGATAAAAAAGTTGATTTTGTTTCTATTTGCACACCAAATTATTTACACGATGCTCATATCCGCTTTGCATTACGAAATGATGCTGATGCAATTTGTGAAAAACCAATAGTTTTAAATCCAAATAATGTAGATGCTCTTGTAGAATTTGAACAAAAAAAAGAAAAAAATATTTT
>CAZBPT010000037.1:14312-23844 GCA_964493875.1 uncultured Bacteroidales bacterium
TTTACAAATTTACATACTGAAAGTTATAGACAAATACTAAATGGCAATGGTTTTAGAATTATTGAAGCAAAAAAAGCCGTTGTTGCAACAGCAGAAATAAGAAATTTACAAATATCAAATATTTCAAATGATTTTTCCGTTTTCTTAAAAGACATTGAATAGAAATTTTTTATGCTTGTATTTTATTTCTCGGGAACAGGAAACAGCCTGTATATCGCAAAAAGAATATGCGATAAGCCTATTCCTATTCCAACTGTAAATAAAAATGAAAAACAAAGTTTTAAAGACGATACTATCGGTTTTGTATTCCCCTGTTACAGTTTTGAAGTTCCAAGACTTGTTTCCGAGTTTATTTTGAAAAATGATTTTCAGGCAGATTATTTTTTTGCCGTTGCAAGTTATGGAAATATGTTGGGTTGTACTTTAAATGAATTTGATGATATTGCCAAAAGAAAAAATATTTCAATAAATTATTATAATTCCGTTCTAACAATTGATAATTTTCTTCCTCTATTCTCTATTGAAAAACAGTTAAAAAAAGAACCAACAAAGAAAACCGAAGAAAAAATTGCTCAGATTGTTGAGGATATTAACAATCTTAAAAATAATATTCTCGAAAAAGCAAAAATTTCACATTTAATAATAAAAAAAATCATTAAACTTGTAAATTTAAATCATAATAGTAAATTGGATAAATATTTCTCGATAAATGATAATTGCAATAAATGTGGAATTTGTGTTAAGCTTTGTCCTCAAAATAATATTCTAAAAGATGAAGGGAATATTAAATATTTGCATAACTGCTGCTTATGTCTTTCTTGCATTCATAATTGTCCCCAAAAAGCAATACACTTGATATTTGAAAGAGGAAAATTGAGATATAGAAATCCACATGTAAAAATAGAAGAATTTTTCAATAGATAAACAAATATGAAAAAATACTTTATCATACTTTTAATATTATTTCCATTAATATCTTTTTCGCAGGATTTAATTGTTTCTATAAACAATGACAGTATAAATTGCACTGTATTAAAAAAAACAAATAAAAATTATCATTATACTTTAGAAAATCAAAGCGATACTTTTAAAATTGCAAATAAAGATGTTTTAATTTTTGAATCGGGTTATTATTCACGAATAAGAAATAAAGAAAAATCGAAAACAATATTTAGTAAATTATCATCAGAGGAAGATAATTACCAATATGATTTTTTGTCGATTGGATTTAATGCAAAAAAGAAATTTCTGTATAAAAACCCAGAACGACTTTTATTACGAAAAATGAGCGACAGCTATAATAAATCAATATCTTCGGGATATTGTTTTGGTGGCGATTTAACTTATTATATGAATAAATATTTAGGAATGGGTATCAGGGGAGATTATGTTTACAGTTCTGCAAAACAAGACAGTCTTCCTTATACATATTCTTATGAGGATACAGATTCTGTGTTGCATCAAGTTTCGGGAATAGGTTACTTGTCTGATAATATCGGATTGCTTTCTGCAGAAATATTTATTTCCGGAAAATATAATTTTAAGAGGAGTTATGTTTATGCAGATATTGGATTAACGATGTTCCGATTCACCAATAAGCATTTTGATTATTATATTGAACAAAAGATTAAAGGAGAGGCTTATGGCTTTACATTAAATCTTGGATATGATGTTAAAATTATTAAATATTTATCTCTTGGTGTGAATGCAACTTATTCTCAAGCAACATTAAGCACAATTTCAATAGATGCTTCTCCTAGAAATTTATCTAAGGATTCGAAGATATACCTGAATAATTTTTCTGTGGGATTAAATTTAAAAGTTTGGTTATCAAAAAAGTAATTAAACTCCAAAGGCTGTTTTGTTGAAAATATAAAATCCAAAATGGCACATGAAGAAAGTTCTGACTTTTTCGGCGGTGTAATGATTAACGCTTATTGATATAGGTCCGATAGGTGAATTATAAACTCCGTTTATAGAATAAATAAAATCGAAGTAACGGAATTTTTCACTAAAATAAGCTCTATAAACATTAGTTTCAACTTCTTCCTGTAAAATCCTTTGATACGGAGCAAAAAAATATGCTTCAAGTCTTAAACTCAATCTGTTGTTAAATGTAATTATTGGACGTAATCCAATGCAGGCATAAGAATAGGCTCGATAATTTTTTGCAAAAATCATTGTACTATGAATTATCGGAGAGCAGGAGGGAAGCGACATTATTGTTGAAGTGTAGTTTGTTAAAAAACTATTATTCGAATATACTAATTTGCCATAGACACCAATAGTAAGATATTTAAAAACTTCATAATAATTTTCCGTTTCTGCTGTAATTTCAAACCAATTAAGGTTATTATAATCATAATTAATAACAAGCCCTGAACTGCCGGAAGTATATCTTTCATTAGCGATGGAATATCTCAAAGAGACAAGACTTCTTGAACCTTTTGTAGGATAATAAATATAATTTGTATTATTTCGTAGATATGATAAGTGCCACGATTGAAGTTTTATGACAGTATTATCTTCAGTTTCTTCAGATTCTGCAACTTCATTTTGGTAATATACATATTTTTGAATTCCTGCTACGTATCCAAGTTTTAAGACAGAAAGGAAAGACAACGGAGTGTAGATATCTAAACGCAAGTGTCGGTCATATAAACTTAAAACTGGAGTTTGGTTATTGAAAAATAAAAAATTATTTACTGGTTTATTGTAATTATATTTGCTGTTATTTGCTTGAAATTCTAAAGACAATGGCATTTTGAAAGGTAAATCCCATCTTACTGAAAGAGAGCCTGAAGAATGTAATTGTCCAAAATTAAGTCTGAGATTGCTAATTATTGAAGTGTGTTTAAGATATTTATAAGATAATCCCAAGTACCCTTGGTTTAGCCCTAATGTAGATACGGAGGCACCCACATGAATATCAAAAGGAGCTTCTAATTTTGGTTTTAGGTTTACAGTAAATTTTCCTGTACTGTCGTTATATAATAATTTTGGAGTGGCATAATTAATTTGAGGGTCAGCCATAAGTTTAAAGTATTTTTTCTCAAAATCTTTCATTGACATTGAGTCGCTGTTAATATTGAAAGTTTTTTCAACATATTTTTCAGCGTGTTTGTTAACGCCCGTTATCAATATGTCATCAACAACAAGAGCAGGTAGTTGTGATTTGTATATTTTTCGTCTCAATTTTAATGAGTCTGCAGGAACTTCTCTATGAACATTTTTTTTAATACTGTCGACCAATGTTAGTCCGTGGTTGTACCCAATTTTTACCAATTCGTCAACTTTATGAAAATCTAGCAGTCCTACAGATGGAACATCTATCCTTATAGTAATACCTTCCGATTCGGGTACAGAAAATTCTTGAGTGTTTGAGACTACCAAATTAGAAATTTGTAGAAGGACATTGTCTTCAGTAGCTTTTTCGTCAAGGCTGACAACGACAACTCCAATAATATAATCGGGATTGAACTCTTTTTTCATAACGTCAACGGGGAAATTATTATAAATACCACCGTCAAAATATAAGACGCTGTCGATTTCTACCGCTTTAAAAAGTAGTGGAAAAGCCATTGAAGCACGTATTGTTGTTCCCAAGTCGCCTTTTGAGAAAACTTTTTGACGATTATAGTAGACATCTGAAGCAACACATCGAAAAGGAACGAACAAATTATTAAAATTGTTACCAGCTTTTGCCGAACTTAATGAGAAATATTTGCATACCCCAATATCCATACTTTTTGTGGAAATATAATTTGTTGGTAATTGCAAATTAATTTTTTTATCTGAAAAACTGACTGGAATGTGAAATATTGAAGCGTCGTCTTGTCCTTTTTTATAGTAATATGCAAAACGTTCAGGTATAAGTCCTTTAGAGTAATCAGTGAAATCTGGGGTTTTAAGTACTTTATGGATGCTGTCGGGAGAATAACCCGAGGCATAAAAACCACTTACGATAGCACCCATAGAAGTTCCAACAACGTAATCTATAGGAATGTTATTTTCTTCAAGAGCTTTTATTATTCCAATATGAACAAGACCTTTTGCTCCACCGCCACTCAAAACAAGTCCCACTTTTTGTGATGATGATAAGAATGGTAGAAGAATAAAAAGAGAAAAAAAAATATTTTTAATAATTGCTCTCAAAATGAATATTTAATTTACAGAAAAATATTTATAAAAATAAATTATTGTTTCAATACCATTAAAAAATTGTGATAGTGGATAATTTTCGTCTGCTCCGTGAATAACATCGCTACTCAAACCAAAACCCATCACTAATGATTTTAATCCTAGCTCATTATATAAAATTGTAATAGCCCCAATACTTCCGCCATTTTTCTTGTCGTAAGGTTTCATTCCATACACTTTTTGGTAGGCTTTTTCTGCAATATTAATATAAGGAACTTCTATCATTCTGCTGTGATAAGGATTTTCCCCATCATTAAATTTAACTTCCACATCAACATTTTTAGATTTTATTTTGTTGATGTGATCTATCATTAGTTTTCCGATTATATTTTTATCTTGTAGAGGAACCAAGCGACAAGAAATTTTTGCAGAAGCAATTTTAGGAATTTTATTTCCGCCGAAGCCACCACTTATTTCCAATACGTCTAAACTTGGTCTAATGCCTATATGTTCTATAGTTTCAAAGCCTTTTTCTCCTTCAAATTTTGTGATTCCTGCATCTTCAAGAGATTTTTTATCTAATGGAGTTTCTTGTAAATGTTTTCTTTCTTCTTCATTATATGAAATCACATCATCGTAGAAATTTGGAATTGAAATTTGGTTATCTTGATTTTTTAAAGCAGCGATGATTCTACAAAGTTCGTTGATAGGATTAACAATAGCTCCTCCATAATGACCGCTATGAACTTCTTGTTTTGCTCCTTTAACGGTAATATTCCAAGAAACGATACCACGAAGTCCTGTCATAACGCAAGGAGTTTCGGAATTTATCATTGTTGTATCAGAAACCATTGCAAAATCGGCTTTTAATAATTCTTTATTGTTTTTGCAGAATTGAGTGAAATTTTTTGATCCTATTTCTTCTTCGCCTTCTATGATAAATTTTACATTAAAAGGTAATTTTTCTTCCTTTATAATATATTCAAAAGCCTTTACGTGCATAAATCCTTGTCCTTTATCGTCATCGGCACCTCTTGCCCAGATTTTTCCATCTCTGATTTCAGGAGAGAAGGGGTCTGACAACCAATTTTGACCGTCAACATCTACAACATCATAGTGTGCATAAATAAGAGCTGTGGGTAGATCTTTTGAGACAAATTTTTCAGCATAAATTATTGGATTTCCTTCTGTTTTAAGTAATTTTGCTGAATCAACACCGGCTTTTTTCAATAATTCAATATATTTTTCGGCACAAGCAATAATATCTTTTTCGTGTCCTTCTTTTGTACTAATTGACGGTATTCTTATTAAACTAAATAATTCGTCTAAAAATCTTTCATTATTTTCTTTAATGTACTGTTTAATTTTATCCATTTTATATTAATATTTTGTTATAAATGCGTTTGAAAAATAGAAGCGCAGTTGAACTCCTGCTAATTGCGTTCTTTTGTTAAAACTTCCAAAAATATTTACACCAACACCCATGTCGTATAAATATTTAAAAATAATTTCTGTATTTATTACTACACCCAAATTATTGTGAAATTCAGATGAGTGATTCGAGTCGGAACTTGGAATTAAAGAGAATGCCCATGAAGGGCCAATAAAAAAACCAATATGATGCCAGCGCCCTTCTACGCGTAATCCAGCGCCAAGATGAATGTCGTTTAGAAAATCCATCTGATGTAAAATCCGAATCGGTCTGAATCCGATTAATTTAGAAGTTGAGTAATGCCATCCCAAATTGAAATAAACTCCGCGGAAACGGTAATGGTAAGATAAGCTGAAAGATTGATTCCAGTTGTTTGCTCCGATTTTATATGATGGACCAAATCCGAAACTTATCCAATTGCTACCTTGACGATAGATGTTTCCTTTATAGTTAACTTCACCAAAGCGTTTTTCCCATTTTGATAAATGCCGTGTTGCTCCTTCACTTCTTCCTCCTGTTTGCGAATAAATAGAATTAGATGAAAAAATGATTATTGATAAAAGTATTATAATTAAAGTTTTTTTCACCATTTCTTCGCAAATATATTTGTACTAACGTTTTTTTGTTAATATTATTTTGCGATTATGATAATAATTTCATTAAGATAAGAGATTTTCTTTTATAAACTTTTACATAGATTATGAATAATTATACTACGAATATAATATTATCAATAGCGATTTTAGTGATATTAACATAAATATCAAAATGAGAATAATATATTTATATTTTGGAAACTAGATTGTTTTAATAGTTTTATGATATTATTACAAAAAAATAAGCTAAAAATTAAATAATATTTTTAGCTTATTTTTTTATATTCAAGAAAATTTATTATTGTAATAATATTTCGGGGAACTGTTGATATGCGTATAATTCTATTTTGTTTTTGATAGTTTCTCCAAGTTCTTTTCTACCGAATCTATCGGCAATTTCATTTGCTGATATTAATGATTGGAATGAAATTCTTATTTGTAATGAATTTGAGAATTTTTTGTTTTTGGGTAGTGAATTAAAAAACAAAAGTTCTTCATCGGCAACATCAATAACTTCTTGCAAATATTTATCTCCTTCTTCAGTTTTTCCAACAGTATATAATGCAGAAGCATAAGAAACATCAAAATAATGTAAGGAGAAATTTTCTGGTATTAGTACACTATCGCATCTTTCAAGTGTTTTTAATGCTTTTTCTTTTTCGCCTTTTTTCCATAATTCTGTAGCTAATCGTTCAAAATTTTCACGGATTCTGCATACTCGAGTAGTCCTATCTATAGTATAATCTATCAAAATATTTGGGTTGTTAATGTTACCCCAAGTATATTTATTAATCATATTATTATATAGAACGTCAGTATTAATTCTAGCACTTTTATCTGATTTTATTGGAACTAAACGATAAGCAAATCCTTCATTTTGAAGATAATTATCCAAGCCACATAGAGAACGAGAATTTGAACCTGTGAAATATATTGGTCTTTCCCAATTGTTGGTATTAATAAAATCCAAAATTACTAATTCATTTTTCAATATATTTCCGGTATTCATTTTTACTTTTATTAAAGTATCAATTTTATCAATATCTTCGGGAGCAACAGTACCACTTGCAACAACTGCATCTTTGTCAACTTTTATATAATAGTTCCTGTTATCGTATACATATATTGATTCATTTTCATATGTTACAGCTGTATTTTCAGTCAATTCTTTTATTAATGCTGGTAATGAAATATATTTATTTGACTTTCCTTGTCCTGTAAAGTATTGAACATCACGAGTTGAAGAAATATATTTATCATCCTGAATGCTTAGAGGCATAGGATCAGCTTCGTAGTATTTGCTCTTCATTTGATTTATGTACCAATCACTGTTAAGATATGGTAAGCAACATACTTTTACATCGGGTCGAATACCTTCTACTTCTTGGGCATACCAAACCGAAAATGTATCATTATCGCCGAAAGTAAATAAGATTGCATTCGGTGCACATGTTTCCAAATAGTTTCTACCAAAATCGTGACATACATAACGATTGCTACGATCATGATCGTCCCAATTTTCTGATGCCATGCGTAATGGTACAGGAATACATATTACGAATGCTAATGTAGCCGAAATAGGAGAGTTTTTAATTATCTTCTTGAAAAGAGAGAACAAAGCTGTAACTCCCAATCCTATCCAAATAGTAAAGGCGAAGAATGAAGCGGCATAAGCATAATCTCTTTCACGAGGTTGGTCTGGAGTTTGATTCAGATAAACAACAATTGCTATTCCTGTTAATACAAACAAGAGTAAAACAACAAATGCGTTTTTCTGGTCTTTCATAAAATGAAATGCCAATCCGATTAAACCTAATAATAAAGGTAACATAAAATATGAATTATGTGCTTTATTTTCTTTTAAATACTTAGGTAACAAGTCTTGATTGCCAAGTCGTGAGTTATCAAGAGGGGCAATTCCGGAAATCCAGTTACCATGAATACTGTTTCCAAAACCTTGAATGTCGTTTTGACGGCCTGCAAAATTCCACATAAAGTAACGCCAATACATCCAATGCATTTGATATGAGAAGAAAAATTGTATGTTATTGCCAAAAGTAGGTTTTTTACCAGACTTAATACCTCCATAGGATTCGTAAACATCTTTGTGTGTTTCGTCAGGGCTATACATTCTAGGAAATACCATACAATCTTCTGATCTATAAACCTGTTTTCTGTTGTTTCCCATCAGTTTATATTTGCTATCAACTTTTGCATAAATATCAGTTCCTTCTTTGCTTTTATTTGTTGGAGCAGCATCGTAATATTGTCCATATAATAATGGTCGGTCGCCGTATTGTTCTCGATTTAGGTAGTATAATAAGCTAAAAGCATCATCAGGATTATTTTGGTCCATTGAAGGATTTGCATTTGAACGTATTACAACAATTGCATAGCATGAATATCCTATCATGATGCAAGTAACTGCTGTCATAATTAAATTTAATATTTGTAAACGTTCTTTTTTTACCATTACTACAATAACAATAATAAATGCAATAACAATAAGAATATTTAAAACAGTGCTACCAGTGAAAAGAGGTGCTCCTGTCAATAATAATGCTAATGCAGGAAGAATAATATTCAATATTCTAATATTTTTATGAGTAACAAAAATACTTAAAGCTAATGCTGCTGCTGTAATAATAATCCAAATAATTAATCCGGTGTTAAAAGGTAAACCACAAACATTTACAAAAAATAATTCAAAATCTGCAGCAACAACACCAACGCCCGGGATTATTCCCCACATTATTATTGCAATAGCTAGTACAGATAATAAGGCAGTTAATACAAAATATCCGAATTTAGCTTTTGAGCTTAAATCTTTTTTCTGATTTTTATAATATATTACGAAAGCAATTGCTGGAATTGTAAGTAAGTTTAATAAGTGTACACCAATAGCAGCACCTGTTAATAGTGCAATTAATAGAATCCAGCGATACGAAGTTACTTTTTCATCAACCTGACTCCATTTAAGAATAGCCCAGAATACAATAGCTGTAAAGAAAGATGACATAGCATATACTTCGGCTTCAACAGCAGAAAACCAAAAAGTGTCGGAAAAAGTATAAGCCAAAGAACCAACAACTCCTGATGCAATTATCGCGATAACATTACCTATTGTATAATTATTATCTTTTACTAATATTTTTTTTGCAAAAAACACAATTGTCCAAAATAGGAACATAATAGTCAAGGCACTAAAAATAGCAGAGGTTCCATTTACCATTTTTGCTACTTGTGTAACATCTGTAGCGAACATAGAAGCAACACGTGCAATAAGCATAAAGAAAGGTGCTCCTGGGGGGTGTCCTACCTGTAATTTGTTTGAAGAGGAAATAAATTCCCCACAGTCCCAAAA
>CAZBPT010000038.1:0-2632 GCA_964493875.1 uncultured Bacteroidales bacterium
TGGATTGATAGTACTGTTGATCCACAAACTAGAAAAGTTGCTTACAACGACTATTTCCGCTTTAATGATATTTTAATTGCATATTGCAACCCTGAAAATAGCATGGAATGGATGACACGTATTCCTAAAGCTCAATATAGTTACAATGACTTGGGTTTATTCTCTTCTTTTGCTTATTTCGCTGTTGGAGAAAAAATTATATTATTATATAATGATAATCCTAAAAATTTTAAAATGTTAAGCGATAATAATCTTGCTGATGGTTCTAAATTTAAAGAGTTGAACTCTCCATCTAGAAATGGTGAAGCAGTTGCTGTTAGTGTTTATTCTGATGGAAAAGTTAGTGCTTCAAAACTATTTTATAAAAATTCTGATTTTAAATTAATGCCGGAATATACTAAAGAATTTAATTACAGAATATTTATGCTATCCCAAGATCGAAGGAAGGTAAAATTTGTTCAATTTACGGGTAAATAATTAAAATAAAAATTTAATAAACTCGTTTCAAAAAAACGAGTTTATTTTTTTAATATCAATTTTATGAAAAAGTTATCGCTAATATTATTTTTCTTTCTTAGTTTATCCCTTTCTTTCTCTCAGTCTTTACTTTGGAAAATTTCCGGAAAGGGATTAAAAGAGCCATCTTATATTTATGGTACTTTTCATATAAAAGATGCACGTGTTTTTTCTTTTGATTCAACTGTAAACAATGCTTTTGCAAGTTGTTCCGCCTATGCAATGGAAATACTTATTGATGAAATTGACCCAATAGAAGCACAAAAGGCAACACTTATGAAAAATAATTCATTGGATAAACTTCTCACAAATGAACAATACAATTTTGTAGATAGCGTTTTTAGAAATAAATTAGGTTTTTCTTTATTGTTATATAAAAAGATAAAACCATTTTTCCTTAGTTCACTTTTTTCTCAAGCAAATACTAACAATAATAATGAAGATGCGTTAGATATTTATTTTCTAAAAACTGCAAGAACTCAGAATAAATTATGTGTTGGTGTAGAAAAATTTGAAGACCAAATTGCAGTTATTGATAAAATTTCTTATAAGGAACAAGCAGAAATGCTTTATAATATGCTTAGAGATACTATTGAAACACAAGAAGATGCTTATGAAGATATGATTTATAAATACTTAAATTTTGATTTGTTTTCTTTGTTGGAAATGACTAAAAATTCTGGCTTGGGAAAGGACTTTGAAGAAAATTTTATAATTTCTAGAAATAAAACTATGGCAAAAAGCCTAAAGAAAATAATTAAAAAGCAAACAGTTTTCTGTGCTATTGGTGCTGCTCATTTACCCGGAGATAATGGTGTAATTGAACTTCTTCGTAAATCCGGTTATACTGTTCAACCCGTACCTTTTAAATGGATTGATATACAATAATTGATTTTTCTCTAATAACATTTTTTAATGGATATAAAATCAAAATATAAATTGTTTTGTAAGGAATACGAACAAATTATGCCCATTTATATTCAGCATTGGTGGTTAGATGCTGTTTGTAATGCGGATAAATGGAATGTTATTCTTTATGAAAACAATAATAGGATTGAAGCTGTTATGCTTTATTATTTTCCGCTAAAATCCATTTTAATAATGCCTCCTTATACACAAAATATGGGAATTTGGTTTGTTCCGGATTGTGAATTAGCAAATTATAATTCCGAAATATTTCGTAAACAAGAAATATCATCTTACTTTATTTCAAAACTACCAAAGCACAAATTTTTTGCACAAAAGTTTTCTTCTCAATATACAGATTGGTTGCCTTTTTATTGGAATAATTATTATCAGACAACTTTTTACAATTATCTGCTAAAAGATATTAAAAATATTAATGAAAAATGTAGTTGCTTTAGACGCGATATTAAAAAAAATATTAAAATTGCAGCAGAAAGGGAAAAATTATCTATCAAAACAAATATTTCAATTGACGATTTTATTACTTTGACTGAGACAAATTTAAAAAGGAAAAAAGTAAAAGACATTTCTTCTGCTGTTTTAAAGCGATTAATGGAAACGGCAATAGAAAGGAATCAGGGAAGGATTTATGCCTCATATGACCCTCAAAACAATATTCACGATGCAGTTTTTGTTGCTTGGAGTGGAAATACTGCCTACAATATTTCTGTTGGAAGAAATCCACAATTTATTAAATCTTCTGGTATGGCTTTTTTAATGTTTAATACGATAAAAGACATTTCGCTAATTGTTGATAATTTCGATTTTGAAGGTTCTATGATAAAAGGAGTTGAGTTCTTTTTTAGAGGTTTTGGCGCAGAACAAAAACAATATTTTTATATTACAAAGGGAAAGATAAATATCTTCGACAGAATTGTAAAAAAAGTTAAAAACTTATTTTAAAAATTTATTTCCAGTTTGTTGTTTCAATAATTTTTACAATATCATCTTCAAAAAAATGTACAGAAGGCATTAAGGAATCTTTATTTGGAGGACAATCAAAATATAGAGAACCTCTTAAAAAATGTTTAATGCTGTCAGTAATGAAAAACTGGACAGAAGTAGCAGTATTTCCTTTTATTTGATATAATATTCCATAAACGTTAACAGTGTCGTTAATATATTTTGTTTCTGTTATTGCTTCTGCTTT
>CAZBPT010000038.1:2732-22226 GCA_964493875.1 uncultured Bacteroidales bacterium
ATTATTATTTTCACTTTTATTATTTTTCTTTCGTTAGATGCCAGAATAATAAAGTCTATATTATTAATAGAAATTTTAGTGTTTTTTTGAGGAATTGTACCATTGGTTTCTAATAAGAGACCTGCAATAGTTTCTGAATCTCCTTTTATTTCTTGGAAGATATTATAGTCAATGTCGGTAATTTTACAAAAATCGATTATACTTGTTTTTGCATCAAATTCATAAATGTTGTTTGCAATTTTAGTGTATGAATTATTATCACCTTCGGTATCTGATTCGTCGTGAATTTCGCCAATATATTCTTCCAAAACATCTTCTAATGTTGCGATACCGCTTACTCCGCCATATTCGTCAACGATAATTGCGATATGTTGTTTTCTTTCTTGGAAATCGCTTAACAATTCAATTATTTTTTTATTTTCCGGGACTATAAAAGCTTGACGTATTAATTTTTGCCAATAAAAATTTTCTTTGTCTTCAATATTCAAAAAGGGGAGAACGTCTTTAATGTAAAGAATACCTTTTACATTATCTAGATTATCAACATAAACAGGAATTCTTGAGAATCCGGATTCAACAATTTGCCCAATAATTTTTGTGAAAGGCGAATTGTAATCTATTGCAAAAACGTCAATTCTGGAAGTCATTATTTCCTTTACATCTAATGAATTAGAATTAACAATATCTTCCAACATTTCTTTTTCTTCATCTAAATCGCTGGCGTAAGAAATCGCTTCAGAAATTTCTTCAATGCTGATTTTATCGATATCTTTTTTCTTTATTCTTTTTTTGATTATATTTGTGAATTTTATTAAAAGATAACTTAATGGAAAACAGATATATTTTAAAAGTGTTAATGGATATACCATTATCTTGGTAATTTTATAATATTTTTTTGTGGCGATTGTTTTTGGTAATATTTCTCCGAAAAATAATATTAAAAATGTGATGCCCACAAGTTGTATTAGAACGATAACTATTGAGTTATCAATGTCTTTTAAAAGTATAGCAGTTAAAAATGTTGATATAAGAGTAATAGAAATATTTACAAAATTATTTGCTATTAAGATGGTAGAAAGTAAGTATTCAGGTTTCTTCAGAAGTGCGAGAATTTTTTTTGAGATTGTAGTTTTTTCTTGTCGTATTTTGTTAATATTATGATTTGAGAGGCTGAAAAAACTTATTTCGCTGGCAGAAATTAGTCCTGAGCAAATTAACAAAATAATTACTGATATTATTTCAACAATAATAATTACGTTCGTGTTATCAAAAATACTATTAGCTTCCAATTTGAGGAAAAAACTTATTAATTAAAATGGCAAATCGTCATTATCTTCAATTTCAGAGAGATTCTGAGATTGGGGATTTTCAGTATTATTATTGTCTATAGGAAAATTATTAGTATTTTGTGCTAAATTGTCTTTAAAATTATCCGGTGGAGCAGTGTAAGATGATAGAGGAGCTTGACCTGAGTTAGCATCTCTTTCTCCTTTTCTTTCTAGCATTTTAAAACTGTCTGCCAAGATATCAGTGGAGTATCTTTCAACATTGTTTTGGTCTGTCCATCTGCGTGTTTGAATACGTCCTTCAACAAATATGAGCATTCCTTTTTGCAAATATTGTTCAGCAGTTTTTGCTAATCCTCGCCAAGCAATAATATTATGCCATTCGGTTAATTCTTTTCTTTCGCCGTCAGGAGTTTTATAATTTTCTGAGGTTGCCAAAGAAAATCTTGCCACAGGGACATCTGTCTGTACGTATTTAATTTCGGGATTTTTTCCTAATCTTCCTATTAAAAAAACTTTATTTAACATATTATTTATACTATAAAATGATCGCTTATAGAATTATGATTTACTATATTGTTAATCACGCTACCGAACAATGGTCCTATCGACAAAACTTTAATTTTATCGGAACGACTTGTATCAACTTTAATAGAACTCGTAGTGATTACTTCAGTTATTGGAGAATTGTTAATTTTATCATAAGCATCTCCTGAAAATAGTGGGTGAGATACAATTACTCTAACGCTTTTAGCACCTTTGTCCATAATAATATTTGAAGCTAATGCTAATGTTCCACCTGTATCAAGTATGTCGTCAATTAAGATTACATTTTTGTCTTTAACTTCACCAATAATCATCATTTCTGCAATTTTATTAGCTTCTGAACGAGATTTATGAGCAATAGCCATATCAGTATTTAAGAATTTTGAGTAAGCTTTTGCACGTTTAGATCCTCCCATATCAGGAGAAGCCATCATCAAATTATCCAAATTAAGGCTTTGAATATAAGGCACGAAAATAGTTGAAGCATAGATGTGGTCTACTGGAATGTGGAAAAATCCTTGAATTTGGTCGGCATGTAAGTCCATAGTAATTATTCTGTCAACTCCCGAAACTGTAAGCATGTCGGCTACTAATCTTGCGCCTATTGGTACTCTTGGTTGGTCTTTTCTGTCTTGACGAGCAAAACCAAAATATGGAATAACTGCTGCAACTTTTTCTGCAGATGCTCTTTTGGCAGCATCTACCATAAGTAGCAATTCAAATAGATTATCTACAGGAGGACGTGTGCTCTGTATAATAAATACGTAACAGCCTCTTACTGTTTCATCTAAACTTGTAACAAATTCACCGTCTTTAAATTTAATAAGAGAGCTTTTTCCTAGTAGCATATTAGGATTATAACTTCTTACAATATCTTTTGCTAATTCTTCACTAGCAGAACCTGCAAAAAATTTAATTTTATTCTCCATTTTCTTTTTTTACAAAGTTAAATATAAATAATGTTTTTTCAATGATAATTTTTTTATTTTTTATATTTATTTTTCAGGTTAATATTTTGGCGACAAATATTCTAATCTTAACTCTTAAAAAAAAAACAATAAATATACAAATATTAATAATCAATTTTTTCACCAAATGCAAGGTCTCCGGCATCACCTAATCCCGGAACTATATATGATTTCACTGTAAGTTCATCATCAATGGCAGCAACCCACAATGTAACAATATTTTGAGGAAAAGTTCTTTTAATAAATTCTACTCCGTCTTTGCTTGCAATAATTGCTACTAAATGAATATGTTGTGGATTTCCATATTTTGATAAATTATTGTATGCCAATTCAAAACTTCCTCCTGTTGCTAACATTGGATCAACGAGTATTACATCTTTATTGTCGATGTTTGGAGAAGTAGTATATCCCATTTCTATTTCGAAATTACCATTTTTATCATATTTACGATATCCTGCAATGAATGCCGATTGTGCATGGTCGTAAAAATTTACAAATCCTTGATGAAATGGTAATCCTGCTCTAAGTATAGAGGCAATTACCGGTTGGTTTACAAGATTTGGCATTAAAGAAATTCCTAATGGAGTAGTTATGTTTTTGTCAGAAAAAACTAAACTTTTGCTAATTTCGTATGCCATAATTTCTCCAATTCTTGTTAAGTTGTTTCTGAAACGCATGCTGTCTTTCTGAATTATTACATCTCTAAGTTCCGATACAAATTGATCTATTAATGTTCCTTTTCCTCCTAAATTTATTAATTTCATATTATTTTAGTTAATTTTTTCTTCAATCTTTCTTATTTTATTTAATATTTCATATCCAATATTGCATTCCATGCATTTATTACTTTGACAATAATTTCTTAATAAGTGAATTAGTGCTTGAGATTCAAATGCATTTCTTGCTTTTATTGTTATTTTATTCCATTTTTTTATATCAATATTATTCTCGGGTTTTATTTTTATTAATATATCTTGATATACATTATTTTCATTATTGAATTGATATTCCTGATTGAAAAAATATAAAAATGGAGCTATTGTATTAATTATTATTGAATCAATTGCAATTTGACCTAATTTAGTGGAAATTTTTTTTGCTGTTTTGCCAAAATCGTAATGTGTTTCCCAATAATCTGATACAGAGACCTTAAAAAAATCTATTAGTACTTCATTATTTTGAAAATTGCGTATGTTTTCAAATAACTCGTCGAATTTTGTCATAATTGCAGCAAATTGAGCAATTTTTATATGAGGAAAATTTGATGGACGCATTCTGGATTTTTTCCACATTTCAGTTGGTATTGCTTGAATATTATATTTTGTTTTTAGAAAATTGTATTCTCTTTGTAATCTATTATAATATTCATCATTATTTTTTTCTTCTAGAAGGCCGGCTTGTCCAAAAAATAATGCTTCTAAAGAGAATAAGTCGTCTTTATATTTTCTTACAATATTTATATCGGTTTGTTCTGCCATTATTTCAAATGGTATTGAGTTTGTAGAAAATCCAAAGTTTTTTGCTAAGATTATATATAATGTTTTTTCCCAATCTCCATTTGTTTTCGACAATTTATCTGCAATGATTTTTGTTTTTTCTTCTAATCTTTCTGTGGCTAGTTTTTCTAAGAATAAAGAAAGTTTTTCATTTTCTACAAGATTGATATAGTTTTCACAATTTATTTCTTTGTAGCTATTCTGTAATTTTGTATAATTATTATACATTGCGTGGTCAAATTTTATTTCCCATGTAGGGATTTCTGTAGAATCTTGATATTTTATTTGTATGTCGTTAGTGAAAACGATATGTAAAATTGTATTGTTATATGCTTTATCGCTTTGATGTTTATGTAATAACCAATCGGAAGATTTTACGTGTATTTCAATATTTCCGATCCAGAGAGTATTTTGAATTTTAATTTTTGAATTAATAAAATCAGGCCCTGAATTAAAATTATGTTGTCCTATCTCGACAATTTCAAACTTTCTCCCGTCTGTAAGAATTGTTTCGTTATTCGACCAGAGTTTATGTTGAAATATGTAATGAAGGAACTCTTCGTTCATGATTTTATTAAAAGATAAAGCTTATATTTTTCTTTATATCGGCGTGTAGGCTTTGTACTACCGGACAAGATTTTGTAATATTTTTTATTATGGTTTGAGCTTTTTTGTCTAGTTTACAAATTGAAAAATCAAAAT
This sequence comes from uncultured Bacteroidales bacterium, assembly GCA_964493875.1. GTDB lineage: Bacteria > Bacteroidota > Bacteroidia > Bacteroidales > ML635J-15 > Bact-19. The sequence continues at coordinate 7,731 of CAZBPT010000038.1, forward strand.
CAATGATTATTTCCTCAACTCTTATTGGACGAGTTTTGCTCATAATTTTTTTTGTACTTGCTTTTGCTCCATCAATTGAGAAGCCACTTGTATTCGCTGCTTGTCCGCTAATTGTGAAAATGCACGAAGTGACAGCAACTGTTAGCAAATCTGTTGGTGATAAGCTATCTGCTTTCACGTTTTTATCAATCGGGGAATCTGTTATTATTGTTGCCCCAGTACTTTCGTGTATGCTAATTGTGTGATATTTATCTTCATACTTCGTCGTTATCATATCTGTCTTTTTTTTACAAATATAAACAATATTATTTAATTAATTAGAAAAATTAATTAAAAATATTGTTCTTTCTTATATGTTAAAGTTAATAAAATTACGAATATAATTCAAAAAAATCATCTTTATTATGCAATGCTTTTTGAAGTTTATCTAAGGCCTTCTTTTTAGTAATGCGTATGCTTTCTGAAGAAGCCTCAAGCAACAATCCGATTTCACCATAAGTTAGCGGTATGTTACCGTCTAATCCATAATAATATATTAATACTTGTTTTTCTTTTTCTTTTAAATTGTGAAGTAGCGAATTAAAAAAGGAGCGTTGTGAACTATTTGTAATATCTTTGTCAGGAATATTTTCGACAGTTTCAAAAAGGTCCGATATTGTAATATTTTCATCTGTATTGGGAATAGGAGAATCAGCTGAAATAGTTCTTTTTAATGAAAGAATTTCTTTTACATTTTTTGCAGAAGTTTTACTAATTTCGCATAGTTCATCAAAAGTTATAGGCCTTTCTTCTACTTTTTCAAAATTTTGTTGAATTTGATAAATTTTTCTTGCTAGATTTATTTTATTAGCCGGAAGTCTTATTGCATCTCTGTTTTTTGATATTGCTAAGATTATGTATTGTCTTATCCACCATATTGCGTAAGAAATAAATTTAAAACCTTTTGATGCATCAAATTTTTCTGCTGCTATCATTAATCCTAAATTTCCCTCACTTATTAAATCTATTAGTAGCAATCCTTGATTTTGGTATTGTTTTGCAACAGATACCACAAACCTTAAATTTGATTCTATTAATTTTTTATATGCTGTTTGGTTTCCTTTTTTTATTTGTTTAAGTAATTCTGATTCTTCCTCTGTGCTTAACAAAGAGATTCCACTAATTTCGTGTAGATATATATCTACAGAGCGTGTGGCTCTAAGAGTAGTTTTTTTTATCAGACGACCGTTTTGCATATTTTTTCTTAATAGACATTCCAAATATTTACAAAGTTGCTTTTATAAAAAAAAAAGCGTTATCACTAACGCTTTTTTTATTTTAAGTAATGATGTTATTAATTCTTGATGAATTTTTTTACAACAACTTTTTCATTATCATAAATTTTAATGAAGTAAGTTCCCGTATTATAAGATCTAATATCAATTGAAGAATTAGATAATGTACCAGAATCAACAGATTTTCCGATGACGTTAAATATTTCGTAACGTAATCCTTCAGCATTATTTACATTAATATAGTTTGATGATGGATTTGGGTATAAAGAGATATTGTCGATTTCGTTTTCATTGATATCCATTGGTTTTGCAATAACGTTAATGTTTATATATAGGTATTCAGCACTTGATCCTGCTATATTATTATACATTCCATCAGAGCATCTAATTTTTATCTGGTAATTTCCAGTTTTTTCGGTTACACCAAATAATTTTGCTGTTTTATAATATAATGTATGATCGCCATTGTCTACAAATGATAACCAACTAAATCTTTGTTCTGTGTTGTTAATGAATGTTGATTCTTGTGGTAATGAATTATCATGATAGAAAGCAATATTTTCACCTGTTACGCCTCTTGGTGCATTCCATACATCGTAATCTGAGTCAATTATTTTTATGGTCATTTCAAATGCTTGGTGAGTAGTAATTGTAGTATCTATTTGAAGTGGATTGATTGTATCTCCATTTTCATAAATAAATACTGGTGGTGTTCTTAATGTTTTAATCATAATTGTATCTCTCTTTGAAGAATATCTTACACCGTTATTTGCAGAAACATTTGAGATATATTGGTTACCAGCTGGATTTGTAACAGCAATTGTAACAATACCGCTTAATTCTCCGGCACTATGATCGGTTTCGCTATCATAATTGAAAGAGAATATAGCAATTGATGTGATTGGTGCGAAAGAAGTTGGGTGATTGTCTGGGTCAATTATTTCTACTCTATAGTGTTGTTTTGGAGTTCTTGTAAAATCGTCTTCTATTAAACCTAAAGTATCGCGTTCGTATAGGGTAACATTATTAGAGAAAATTTCAGGAACATCGAACCATTTGTACATACCACTTGAGAAGTCTGATACATCTGCTCCAAACCAACCTCTATGATAGTCGAATAAAGCTACTGAACTATAATTGATATTAGTATCTACTATTTGCCATGTACTACCGCTATTTCTTGAGTATAATAATAATATTGGTGATGGAGTTTGTGTAGTATCTTCCATTATAACAACTATTTCTGTTGCTGCAGTTGTGGCTGCGTCCATTAATGATAAATCTGTTGGGTGAAGAATTATATTTTTCATTAATCCTGTTCCCATGTTTTCTGTGTTCATTTCTTCCCAAGAAGATAAATCTGTTGATTTATAAACATGAATTGTATCTTCAATATCAACCATTGCTAAACCTTGTGTTATTACTTCGCCGCTGCTTTTTGCATCTGCAAATGATAGAGATTTAATAACTGAATTAGCTGTAGCTAATAAACTTGAATTTGTTGTTCCGTCTGTAACATTGATTTGATTTATATTGCCATTATTTGTACCATAAATAATGTTGCCATTTCTATATGTTAAGTTTGATGTAACTGCTTCGTTTTCGCCAAGTGATACTGCGTTGTCAATATTTGCCCAAGCATCTTCTGTTCCAAAAACAAAGTTTGATGTCGAGCCTTCGCCTTTATCTAGGATTGAACCAGTTGCATATCCTTTATTGTTGTCAATCATTTTTAATTGATTGAGATTATAGACTGTAGTTCCCAAAGTATCAAGGATAGCTTGTTCTGTCCATGTTGTTGCGCCGTCATTAGAATAATAAATAATGTTGGCCGTGTCAATTTGGCATAGTAACCAGATATCATCATAACTTGTAGCAGAAATATCAGATACAGAAACTAAGTTTCCGATATTAATAGGAGTGTTTTCCCATTTATTTCCATAGTTATTAGTCCTTAATAAATAATAATCAGTTTCGTCTGTAGCTATTGCCCAAACTACATCTTGTGTTACCGGGTCGATTTTTGTAACTTTATATCCATTCGGTAAATTAGATGCTTGTTCTCTTAAAACAGCTTTTTGAATATCGGCTTCAAATTCGGTTTGTTTTCCAACCAATATTAAGTCTTTAAGTGTTAATTCGTTTTCTTGTAAGATATTATAAGTAGTATCTATTCTGCTGAGCCAAGTAGTATCACGACTAAAAACAACAGTGTCGATACGAATAAGTTCTCTATCTCCAGTTTGTGGATTTGTACCCCAAATAGAATCTCTTGCCCAAATTGAGTCTACAACAACTTTCCAAACAGTATCGATAATAGGATTTTCAAAATCTTTTTTTGTAATTTTTAATTTAACATCAAATCTGCCTCTATCAAAGTATTTTATAGTAGGATTTTCTATGTTGCTAATTGCAGGGAATCCGCTTTCAAAAGACCATTCAATAACATCATTGCTTTCGATTGGATTAGGTGTTTGTATTGTAAAAGAAACAGAATCTTGAATATTTATTGCAGTTTCGTTTGCAGAGAAAGAAATTAACATTGTATCGGTAGGATAGTTGCTTGCCATTTGAACAGCTTTGAAAGCATTTATTCTAAGCATATCTTCTGATGTTACATCAGCAGAACTTTTTAGTATGCTTTTAATTTCTTCTGGAGTGAAATCAGGATTTATAGATAATAATAATCCACAAACACCTGATGTTAGAGCTGCAGAAGCAGAGGTACCGCTAATTAAATCATAATATCCTGTAATAGCATCACCTGTTTCGTCAATTGTATAAGAGGCAGCAGCACCTGTTGTACCAACAACAAAATCTGCTACTGTGCTAGGAGTGTTGGCACTGCAAGTTAATATTGTGAATTTTCCAACACCTGAATATCCTTGATTTGAATTTCCTCCAGGAGCATATACATCAATCCAAGATCCGTGGTTTGAGAACGGAGATAATAAATCGTCTGAATCGGTTGAACCTACAGAAATTACGCCAGGCATAGCTGCTGGGTAATATAAATTTGTAGAATAATCGTTTCCGGCTGCAGCAACTATTACAACTGAATTGTTTATAGCGTAATTAACAGCTTGTAATAATGTTTCTGACCATTGAGTAGTTGCTAAAGAAATATTGATAACTTTTGCACCATTGTCAACTGCATAAACAATAGCTTCAGGAACGTTAACAATACTTTGAAAATCTGCATTGCTATCTGAACCTAATTTAATGGCCATTAATTTAATGTTTCTACCTATTGAAGCTATTCCAACACTATTGTTGCTTTCTGCTGCAATAATACCTGCCATTTGTGTTCCGTGGCCCCATTGGTAAGTATTAGCGATAGGTTCTACATTATCGTTAATATTTTGTAAGTCTGACAAATTTATTTTGCTGTCAATTTTATTTACTAAATCTTCGTGAGAACTTAAAAAAGCATTATCTAAAACAGCAACTATTGTTGAAGCAGAGCCTTCTGTGATATCCCATGCTTGTTCTGCCTGAATAATATTTAGATGCCAAGATGTGTTAGAATTGCCTAAGTTTGAACTATTATATGAACCAGTAACAATTTTATTATAATAAGGATCATCTGAAGTTACTACCGTTTGATAGTTAGGAGCTGCTTCAACTAATTCTAATTCCTTGATCTTTTTTAGGTCATTAATTAATAAATTAGAGCTTTCAGTGTTATTGAATTTAATTCTAAAAGTTCTGCTCAATTTATCATTATTAACTGATGCAAAAGGAAATTCGGCTACTGTAATTTGATATTTATCAACTAAATTTTTCAAAAAATAAATATCATTTGGAGATTTTGTCATCTCGCCTTTAGCTACATTTAATGTGAAATTTTTTGAATATCTTAAATAAATGACAGCTTCGTCTTTGTTTTCATTAATGTTTTGTGCATTAATGCTATTCGTGAAAAACAATAGAATTAATCCTAAAACGCTTGTCAATATTAGATTATAAGCAATTTTTTTCATATAATATTTTTTTTATTTTTATTTTATTTTTTTAAATTCCAAATTTATAATTTTTTTTTCATAATTTCAAATTTTTTTACATACTTCTTCATTCTATTATCTCTATTGATTTTTTTAATTAAGAAATAAGCAAAAAAATTAAATAAGATATCTTATCTTTTCATTCTGTTATAAAGTTCTTGAGAGAAATATGAGGCAACGTTATCTGCATAACTATTCATGCCGAAGCCGGCATCATAACCTAATTCTTTTGCAAGTTCGTGAGATATTCGAGGACCACCACAGATTAAAATAACTTTATCGCGTAACCCTTCTGCTTCAAGCATTTCCACCAGTTCGCTCATGTTTTTGATGTGAACATCTTTTTGTGTAACTGTCTGTGAAACAAGTAGTACGTCTGCATTTAATTCTATCGCTTTTGCAATAAAGTCTTCATTAGTAACCTGACTACCAAGATTGTAGGCTTCAAGCATTTCATAACGTTCCAACCCGTAATGCCCTGCATAACCTTTCATATTCATAATAGCATCAATACCAACAGTATGTGCATCTGTACCAGTACTTGCACCGATTACAGTAATTTTCCTGCCTATGTTCGTCTTAATAAAATCGTCTGTCTCGTGCATGTCCATTACGGTAGATTCAACTTTTGGTACTTTTATTGCCGTATAATCTATTGTATGAATTAATGAACCGTAGCAGTTAAAAAACGTATATCCTTCTGTAAGTTCTTTATAATAAACAACTTGTGGATTCTCTAAGCCCATTTTTTTTAATAATTGCTTTGCGGTTTCAATAGATTCTTCGTTGCAAGGAACTGGTAATGTAAAACTTATTTGTGTTTTACCATCGTTCATTGTGTCTCCGTATGGTTTTATCTTTGTTAAATCAAGACTTCTGTCAAAATCTTTTTCTTCTGTAGAATATAGACCTCCACTCATAATTTTTTTTACAAATTTAACGATTTATTTAGAATATTCAAATATCTTTTTCCATTTTAAAAATATTTATTATCTTTGTTTTATAAAAAATCATTATGAAAAAGATATTTATTACTTGTTTTCTATTATTTTCGTTATTTTCTTATTTGTTCGCTGACGAAGGAATGTGGATACCTATGTTGTTGAAAAAATATAACATAGAAGATATGCAAAAAAAAGGATTTAAGTTGACAGCTGAAGATATTTATAGCATTAATAATGTGTCAATGAAAGACGGTATTGTAAAATTTGGTGGCGGTTGCACGGGTGAATTGGTTTCAGAGGATGGTCTATTATTTACAAATCATCATTGTGGTTATGGCAGTATACAATCGCATTCAACGCTTGATCATGATTATCTTACCGATGGTTTTGTTGCAAGAACGAAAAATGAAGAACTTTCAAATCCGGGGTTAACGGTAACTTTTTTAATTCGTATGGAAGATGTTACTGATATTGTTTTGACAGGCGTTTCTGATGATATGACTGTTGCACAAAGAAAGAAAATTATTTCTGAAAATTCTTCTAAAATAATTAAAAAAGCAATAGAAAATACGCATTATGAGGCTTCAGTGGAACCCTTTTATAATGGTAATCAATATTTTTTATTTGTGAACGAAATTTTTAAAGATGTAAGACTTGTTTTTGCACCTCCTTCAAGTATTGGAAAATTTGGTGGTGATACCGACAATTGGATGTTCCCACGTCATACAGGCGATTTTTCGATGTTCCGTATTTATACTGCTCCTGATGGCTCTCCTGCAACTTATTCCGAAGAAAATATTCCTCTGAAATCAAAATATTTCTTTAAAATTTCTACAAGTGGAATTAACGAAGGAGATTTTACAATGATTTTAGGATATCCAGCAAGAACCCAAGAATATTTGCCTTCTTATGCTGTACAACAAGTTGCTTACGTTACGGATCCGACATACATTTCTATCCGTGATAAAAAATTGGAAACAATAAAAAAAGCAATGAATAAAGATAGTTATATTCGTATTCAATATTCCAATAAAGTTGCAGGGATTGCTAATGGTTGGAAAAAATGGATAGGTGAATCAAAAGGACTTATTAAATATAATGCCGTTGAAAAAAAACAAGAATTTGAACTTGGTTTCCAAAAATGGGCAAATTCTACTCCCGAATTACAAAAAAAATATTCTAATATTTTAAAACAATATGAAGATATTTATAAAGATTTTAATGAATATCAAAGAATGGCGATTTATGTTAATGAAGCAGGTTTTGGTGCTGATGCAGTAGATTTTTCTTTTGATGTGTCTTCTATAATAATTAATAAGGATGGAAAAATAAATACTCTTGAAGCAGATTCTGTTATTAATGTAAAATTGGAAAATCTTGCCAAAAGTTTTTATAAAAATTATAATGAAAATGTTGATAAAGAATTATTTGCAGAAATGATGAAAATCTTCCGCGAAAATTTACCCGAATATTACAGACCGGAAATTTTGAAACAATTTGATAAGATTACTAAGAAAGTTGCAGAGGAAGAAAAATATTCTTATTTCGCTAATTATGTATATAGTAAATCTCTGCTATCAAATCCTGAGAAATTTAAGCTTTTAATAAATGATAAAAATAAACTATTGAAAGACCCGATATATAATTTTGCAAAGGACCTTTCAAATGCTTATTTTGCAAACACATATCTTCAACTAAGAAAGTATTCACAACAAATAGATAGTTTAAATAGAGTTTACATGAAAGCACAGTTGGAATATCAAAACGATAAATATTTGTTCCCAGATGCAAATTTTACAATGCGTTTGTCTTATGGTAATGTTACTTCTTATTCTCCAGCAGATGGTATTCAATATAAATATTATACCACTTTTGACGGTATTATTGAAAAAGATAACCCCGATATTTATGATTATGATGTGCCTGATAAGTTGAAAGAATTGTATGAAAAGAAAGATTTTGGCAGATATGCAGATGAAAGAGACGGAAAAGTGCATGTATGTTTCACAGCAACGAATCACACTTCGGGCGGAAATTCAGGAAGCCCGGTTATAAATGCAAATGGAGAATTAATTGGAATAAATTTTGATAGAAATTGGGAAGGCACGATGAGTGACATTAATTATAATGTTGAAATTTGTCGTAATATCTCATTGGATATCCGTTATGCTTTATTTATTATAGAAAAATTTGCTGGAGCAAGAAATCTCATTGAAGAAATGGAGATAATTTGGTAGAATACTTTGCTTGCTTCAACTCAGCTCAATGAGTATAGAATTCTGAGCGAGCAGATAAATTATTTAAAGGTATTTTTATAAGGAAAATTATTCAAAAATTATATCTGCAATTACTTCATTATCAGCAATAATTAATAAGAATATTGCTTCAAATTTTATTAGGTCGGATTTAGTTTATTATTACTTTTTGTAAACTTCTGAATAAGGATATTTTTTATTCTGAACTTCTTTAATTAAATTGAAAAGAATAGTTTTAAACTCTTCAATATTATTTTTATCTTTGGCAGAAATAAAGACTGATGGGAAATTATCTTTTGCAAAGAATGTTTGTTTTAATTCTTCGAGTGACGGTTTTTTCTGATCTCCAAAATTTGGAATATCATCTATATTGTTAATGTCATAAAGGTCAGTCTTGTTAAAAAGCATTAGAGTGGTTTTGTTGTTAGCTTTAATATCTTTAAGAGTTTCTTCTACGATATTTATTTGTTGGAGAAAAGTTTTGTGAGAAACGTCAACAACATGGACAATTATGTCGGCTTCTTTTGTTTCATCAAGAGTCGATTTGAATGATTCTATCAAGTTGTGAGGCAATTTTCTAATAAAACCTACAGTGTCGCTCAATAAAAAATTTATGTTGTTGATATTTGTTTTTCTTACTGTAGTGTCGAGAGTTGCAAAAAGTTTGTTTTCGGCAAATACATTTGATTTAGAAAGAAGGTTCATTATTGTTGATTTCCCAACATTTGTATATCCAACTAAAGCAACTCTGACAAGTTGTTCTCTGTTTTTTCTTTGTTGAAGCATTTGTCGGTCAATTTTTTTTAGTTCTTCTTTTAGTTCTGTGATTTTCTTTAATATAATTCGTCTGTCTGTTTCAATTTGTGTTTCTCCAGTACCTCTCATTTTTAATCCGCCACCGCCTCGTTGTCTGTCAAGGTGCGTCCACATTCTTGTGAGTCGTGGTAACAGATATTGATATTGAGCCAGTTCTACTTGTGTTTTTGCGTATGCAGTTTTAGCACGCATAGCAAAAATATCCAAAATTAAACTTGTACGATCAATGATATTTATTTTTTCAGAATTGTTATTGTTATTTAATATAGAATCGATATTCCTAATTTGGCTTGGCGTTAATTCTTCATCAAAAATAATGTTAGTGATTTCGTTTTCGATTAAATAATTTTTTATTTCTTCAATTTTTCCTGTGCCGACATAGGTTTTAGAGTTTGCTGTAATGAGGTTCTGGTAGAATTGTTTTTCGGGCATTAAGCCTGCAGTTTCAGCAAGAAAGCCCAACTCATATAAGTAGTCGTTTAGTTGTTCTTTGCTTTGAGTTTCGGTTACTAAACCTACTAAAACAGCACGATTGTTATTTTCTATTTGCATTTTTTAATAAAAAAACAGATTGTTAAAAATAACAATCTGTAATGATTTCTATATTTATAATTAATTTAATTTATAACTAACAGGTAGCATAAAAGTTACAGGAACTGCTTTTCCTCTTTGTTTACCTGGAGTCCAAGCTGGCATCATGCTAACAACTCTTTCTGCTTCTTTGTCAAGTAAAGGGTCAACGCCTTTTAATGTTCTAATTTTTGTTACTTTACCGTTTTTATCGATAACAAATTCTACAATTACTCTACCTTGAATACCGTTTTCTTTTGCAATCGGTGGATATTTTAATTCATTTCGGATGAATTTCAACATTTCTTGTTCTCCACCAGGGTATGAAGGTTTTTCTTCAACAACGGCAAAATTTACAGGAGCCACATATTCTTCTTCTTCTACAACAACTTTTCTTTCTGTTATGATTTTTGTTGAAGTTTTTGTTTTATCGTCGGCTTCTGTGTTGAAGTCAATATCTTTAACATCTTTGTTATCATCTACAACTATCAATTGTTCAATTACAGCTTCCGGTTCCGGTTCCGGTTCCGGTTCTTCCATTTCAGGAGGTAACTCTTCTTGTTGTGTAATATCAATTTCTTCTTCTGTTACGTCTTCTAATGCTACGTTTCCAAGAACAGATGTTGATAACTCTTTGCTACCACTTTCAAATACAGCAATTGTTAGTCCTAATACTATTACAAGAGATACAGCAAGAAATAAAATTTTGTATTTCTCTAAATTGACTTTATCATATTTTTTAATTTGCATAACTATATTTTTTAAATTAATTTCATCTTATAGATACAAAAAAAATAAAAATCCATAAAAAAATTTTTTTAAATTTTTTATTATGATTTTTTTCTTAAAGATATTTACTAAACATTTTTTATTTTTTATTAATTTCTTATCTTATTCTATTGATTTTGTTTATTTTATCAATGTTGTCTATTATGATTATTAGATTATTTTATAAAAATTATAAGTTTATCTTTGAGATAATATTGAAATAATATTTTAGATAAAAAAATGGGAAAAGTAAAAAAAATTTTTTGAGTACGTAAATTTTTTGTATATTTAAAAAAAAATGTTTAAGTCAATAGTTTATAAAAATAGAAGAGAGTCTTTAAAAAAAATATTAAAGCAAGGTGTATATTTATTCTTAGGTAATAATGAAACGCCAATGAATTATCCGGCCAACGGTTATCATTTCCGTCAAGATAGTAATTTTTTGTACTTTTTCGGGTTGGATATTGCAGGAATGGCTGCTATTATTGATATTGATAATGATAAAGAAATTATTTTTGCAAATGATTTTGATGTTGACGATATTGTTTGGATGGGTCCGCAACCAAAAGTATCTGAACTTGCAGAAAAGACTTTGGTAAAAGAATCATATCCATTTTCTGAATTGGAAAAATATCTAAAAAAAGCATTGTCGGCTAAAAGAAAAATAAATTACTTGCCACCTTATAAACACGACAATATGATTCTTTTGAATTCTTTGCTTGGCATTCCTTTTGGAGAAATGAAGGAAAAGGCATCTTTAGAATTTATTAAAGCCGTAATAGAACTTCGAAATACAAAAGAAATAATTGAAATTGAAGAAATTGAAAAGGCTTGTGCTATTGGCTATTTAATGCATACTTGGTCGATGAAAAATATGAAGCCCGGAATGTATGAAAGAGAAATTGCGGGTGCTATGGAAGGAATTAGTTTGTCGTATGGTTCTGTTCCTTCTTTTCCAATAATATATTCAAAAAATGGACAAACATTGCATAATCATTATCATGGGAATAAATTGTCGATAGGAGATATGGTTTTACAAGATGCAGGTGCTCAAAATGACATGTACTATGCTTCCGATAATACAAGAACAATTCCTGTTGGAGGAAAGTTTACACAGAAACAAAAGGAAATATATGAAATTGTTTTAAAAACTATTGATGGAACAATTGCATTAATGAAACCGGGAATTACTTATAAAGAAATTCATTTAAAATCGTATGAGATTATTTCTCGCGGTTTAATTGATTTGGGAATTATGAAAGGAGATCCTGTTGAAGCTGCAAATCTTTGTGCTACTGCATTATTTATGCCTCACGGATTAGGTCACATGATGGGTCTTGATGTTCACGATATGGAAGATTTAGGTCAAAAATACGTTGGTTATGATGAAAAAACACAACCCGAAAATGTTTTTGGAATAGCTTCTTTGAGAATGGGAAGAGGATTAAAACCAGGATATGTTCTCACTAATGAACCAGGTATTTATTTTATTCCAGAATTAATAGACCAATGGAAAGCTGAAAGAAAATTTGAAGATTTTATTAATTATAAAAAAGTAGAAGAATATCGCGATTTCGGTGGAATCCGTTTGGAAGACGATATTTTGATTACAGATAATGGATCAAGAATTTTGGGCGAAAAACGAATTCCTATTTATATTGACGAAATTGAAGAAATAATGAAAGCATAGTCATAATGTTGCTTGTTTTTGTTCCTAAAATTACCAATAGAATTATTTATACTTTTGAACTTTGTTTTAATGGTATAATTAATTTAGATTATCAATTGACAGATGATATCACTGCTTATAGCAATTCAAAGTTGCCGAAAATTTTTTATTCCACTAATGTAAAAGAAGAAGAATTTTTCATTCAGGCTAATGATTTGTTATTCACTGATATTATTATCAAAAGACCAAAATTTGACATTATTGACGGTCAGGTTTTTTTCTTCCCCTCTGATGAAAGTTCTTTTTATAAATTCGATGTTTTTGCAGCCGTCTTTTGGTATGTTACACGTATGGAAGAATATGAATTTTCTGTTGCGGAGAGATTTTTGTCGAAAGACAGTATCTCTGGCGAATTAAACCTCGTTCAAATCCCGATAGTAAATATCTGGGTTGTCGATTTTATAAAAAAACTTAATGACAAGTATCCAGAAATAAAATATTCTAAGCCTCAATTTCACTTCCGTCCAACTATTGATGTAGATTCAGCATTCAAATATAAATATAAGAGTTTTGCATTAATTTGCTTCTGGTATTTACATGATTTTGTAAAATTTGATTTTATTTCACTAAAAGAGAGATTCCTTACTAATATCAATAAACGTAAAGATATTTGGAATTGTTTTGACGATATAAATACAGTTCATAAAAAATATAATTATAAACCAACATATTTTTTCTTGCTTTCGAAGCGAAGTAAATTTGATAAAAACATTTCGATTCATAAAAAGGCAATGAAGGAAATCATTGCAAATTTATCTCGTCAAGGTTATGAAATAGGGTTGCATAGTTCCTGGAGCGGAACAAAAAATCCTTTGCTTTGGTTTGAAGAAAAATCAAATTTAGAAAAAATACTAGGCGTAAAAGTTGAAAAACTCCGCCAACATTACATTTTTATTAAATTTCCGGATAATTACAAAAAATATAATGAGATGGGAATTAAAGAAGATTATTCTTTGATATATCCAGATAGTTTTGGTTTTAGAACTGGCACAACAGTTCCTGTTCCTTTTTTTGATTTGACTAAAAATGAAACTACAAATTTGTTATTATATCCGTCTGTGATAATGGATGTAAGCTTAAAAAATTATCAAAAGAAAACAATCTCCGAAAGTAAAGAGATAATTGATAATTTGATAAAATATTATCAAGAATTTGGAGGAGTGTTTATTTCTTTATGGCATAACGAGTCTTTGTCGGAGGATAAAAACTGGAAAGAATGGCACGAGGTTTACGAATATATGTTAAATAAATTATCGTTGGCGGAATAATTTTATAAGAGCTTTTACATAATCTTCGGAACTTTCAATATCAACAAAATCCACTTGCGATTTTCTAAATATTTCTGAATTGCTATTATGTTTTTCTTTATACCATTTAGAATAATTATTTCTAATTTTGGCTATTGAAGTATCTATCCATTTATATTCATTGCTTTCCAAATCTTTAAAAAGAGCTAGTCCGATATTGGGGATTTCGGTTTCAAATTTATCGTAAATTCGAAGAGCTGCGACATCGTGTTTGTTTGCGCATATTTTTAAGGCTTCACTAAAATCGGGACTTATGAAATCTGAGATAATGAAAGCGGAACAACGTTTTTTTATTGCATTAGTAAGATATTTAATTGCTTCGTTAACGTCAGTTTTTTTAGATTTTGGTTCAAAATTTAGAATTTCGAGGATAATTCTGAGAATGTGTTTTTTGCCTTTTTGTGGAGGAATAAATTTTTCTACGGTATCAGAAAAAAGGATCACACCAATTTTGTCGTTATTTTGAATGGTAGAAAAAGCTAAAACGGCAGCAATTTCGGCCACTAATTCCTGTTTAAATTTTATGCCTGTACCAAATGATTTTGACGCACTAACATCAATTACGAGCATAACGGTGAGCTCTCTTTCTTCTTCAAAGATTTTTACATAAGGGTGATTAAAGCGAGCAGTAACATTCCAGTCGATAGATTTTATGGGGTCGCCATAATTATATTCACGAACTTCTGAAAAAGTCATTCCTTTACCTTTGAATGAGCTATGGTATTCTCCGGCAAAAATTTGATTAGTTAATTTTCGACTTTTTATTTCAATACTTCTAACTTTTTGTAATAAATCTTTTGTTTCCATAATATTTTTACAAACTCGAAGA
>CAZBPT010000039.1:0-16997 GCA_964493875.1 uncultured Bacteroidales bacterium
TTTTATTTCTTGATAAATATAAAGAAAACCGACAATATCAAAAAAACAAAACCAACTATGTGATTCCACCCCATCGATTGGTTTTTAAATACAAAAATCGTAAAAAGACTGAACACAATTAAATTTATTGCTTCTTGCAAAATTTTGAGTTGCCATAAATTAAATGGCCCTCCATTTTCTACAAAACCAATACGATTGGCAGGAACTTGAAAAAAATATTCAAATAATGCTATTCCCCAACTTAAAAATATAAAGGCTATCAATCCCCAATTTTGGAAAAAACTCATTTCTTTGAATTTTAAATGTCCGTACCAAGCAAATGTCATAAATATATTTGACACCACTAACAAGCCAATACTAATTAATCCTTTCATATAACTCTTTTCAAAAACGCACAAAAGTAATATTTTTTTTAAATATTATCATTAAAAAGATTTACGATTTTTATTTTTGGAAAATATATATTTTTAGATTATTTTCAAAAAAAAAAAAATAAAGTGTAACATATGTTACAATCTTAATGCAATATTTACAATAACTTTGTATAAATTAAAAGATTAATTATTAACATTTAAAAATTAAAATTATGTTTTGTTATCAATGTCAAGAAACAGCAGCAGGAAAAGGCTGCACAGTAAAAGGAGTTTGTGGAAAAGAAGCTCAAACCTCTGATGAAATGGACGTATTATTAGAAAAATGCAAAAACATTGGAATTCTAATAAATTCATTAAAAGAAAAACCTATTGAAAATGAAAGAATTAACAGATTCATTCTGGATTCATTATTTACAACCATCACAAATGCAAATTTTGATATAAAAAGTATCGAAAGTAGAGTTAATACAGCCGATACAATTATCAAAAACCTAGAAGAACAATGTGATAAAAAAAATATCAAAGTAACTTTTTTTACAAAAAACCCAAATGAAAATGAAGATATTACATCATTGAAATCTCTAATTCTTTTTGGATTAAAGGGAATGGCAGCTTATGCTAAGCATGCTCTCAACCTAAATTATGCCAATGACGATATTTTCAAATTCATTTACTTCGCCCTATCAGAAATATCAAGAACAGATATTACACTCGAAGAATTAATTTCTCTTGTTAATGAAACAGGAAAATACGGTGTTGAAGCTATGGCGATTTTAGACAAAGCAAATACAGAAACTTATGGCAATCCTGAAATCACAAAAGTAAATATTGGTGTTGGTAAAAATCCTGGTATCTTAATCAGCGGTCACGACCTAAAAGATTTGGAAGATTTATTGGAACAAAGTAAAAACAGTGGCGTAGATATTTACACTCACTCTGAAATGCTTCCTGCTCATTACTATCCAAAATTCAAAAAATATTCTCACTTTGCAGGAAACTATGGAAGTGCATGGTGGAAACAAAAAGAAGAATTTTCAACTTTCAACGGACCCGTTTTATTTACAACAAACTGTATTGTTCCTCCTTTAGCAAATGCAAATTATAGCGATAAAATTTACACCACAGGATCAACAGGATTCCCTGGCGCAAAAACTATTGCAATAGATAAAAATGGCAAAAAAGATTTTTCAGAAATCATTGCTCATGCTAAAAAATGTGTGCCACCAACAGAAATTGAAAAAGGTGAAATTATTGGCGGTTTTGCTCACGAACAAGTTTTTGCTCTTGCCGATAAAGTTGTTGATGCTGTAAAATCAGGAAGTATTAAAAAATTTATTGTAATGGCAGGTTGTGATGGCCGCATGAAAAGCCGTGATTATTATACCGAATTTGCGAAACAAATTCCAAAAGATTGCGTAATTCTTACAGCAGGTTGTGCAAAATATCGCTATAACAAACTTCCTCTTGGAGATATTAATGGAATACCAAGAGTTTTAGATGCAGGTCAATGCAACGACTCTTATTCTCTTGCTCTAATAGCATTGAAATTAAAAGAAGTATTTAAGCTAAATGACGTTAACGATTTACCTATTTTCTACAATATCGCTTGGTATGAACAAAAAGCTGTAATCGTTTTATTATCACTATTATATCTTGGCGTGAAAAAAATCCACTTGGGTCCAACATTACCAGCATTCTTATCTCCAAATATCACCAAGTTTTTGGTAGAAAACTTTGAAATAAGCGGTATTAGTACAGTGGAAGAAGATTTGAAATTAATTTAACTATTCATTTATGAAAAGGAATGTAATAAAAATAAATGAAGAACTTTGCAACGGATGTGGCAACTGCGTGAGCGGTTGCCACGAAGGTGCATTGCAACTAATTGACGGGAAAGCAAGACTAATAAGCTATTTATATTGTGATGGCTTAGGAGCTTGTATTGGAGATTGCCCTCAAAACGCCATCAGCATTGAAGAAAAAGATGTTGAAGAATACAGCGAAGAAGCCGTTATGCAAAAAATCGTTAGTAAAGGCGAAGATACAATTATTGCACATCTCTCCCACTTAAAAAATCATAATGAGATGGGATATCTTAATCAAGGTTTAGAATATCTTCGTAAAAATAATATATCTATAAATTTGGATAAATTACACGAAAAATTTCATTCTAGCGAAGAAAAAAATCATGGCAGCTGCCCGGGTTCTTTAGCAAAAAGCTTTGAAAAGAAAATTTCTGAATCCGATAACACTGAAGCTGATGATAAGAATTTTTCCGAATTACAACATTGGCCTATTCAACTTCACTTATTAAACCCTCAATCCGGCTTTTTGAAAAATGCTGATATGGTTCTCTGTGCCGATTGTGTTGCTTATTCCTTCGGAAACTTCCACAAAAAATTTCTTAAAAACAAAAAACTTGCAATCGCTTGTCCAAAGTTAGATACTAACAAAGAAGTTTATATTGATAAGATTGTCAGCATGATAGACGACGCTTCTATTAATTCATTACATGTTATCATGATGCAAGTTCCTTGTTGCTCCTCCTTATTTCAAATTGCAAAAATTGCCAGTGAAAGAGCAAAAAGAAAAATTTCTTTAACAAAGACAATTATTTCTTTAGAGGGTGAAATATTGGAATAATGTTTATTGAATTATCAATTCTTTTAATGCATCTAGATTCAAAATCTCTCCTTCATTATTCTTAAAAGTGATAATATTATCAGCAGCCATCTCGGACAAGCTACGAGATAATGAGGGACGTGCTACTGCGAAATAATCTGCTAACTGAGTTATACTATTTTCTAATTCAAATTTATTATTAACAGAATTTTGCAGAATATATGCAGCAATCTTTCCTTTGATAGTTTTTATAGTCATATATTTTAATCTTGCCGACAAAAAATTTATTCTATTTGAATTATAAGATAAAAAAGATTGCATAAAAAATTGATATTTGCCAAGAAGTTCTGTGATATGTTCTTTTGTAATAAGTAAAACAATAGTATTATTTAGAGCAACAACATCAACAGGGAAACGATCATTTTCAGAAAAAAGAAAAGCAGAAGCAATTGATGACGGAGCATTTATCGTTTCAATAAATAAAATATTACTTGACTCCGACACCATCTCTGTTCTTGCAGAACCTGTCATCAAGACATACAAATATTTTATCTTATCTCCCTGATTTGCGATATATTGTCCTTTTTTATATTCTTTTGTTTTATAATGTAAATTATCTAAAAAACTCTTTCTGGAATCTTCTGGAAAATCAATGAAGAGTGGACATTTAAAAATATTTTCAAGTGAAAATTCAGGCATGTAATATTCTTTTTTTCTAAACAAATATAATTATTCTTTTATTATTTTTAATAAAAATTATTTTTAAAATAAAATTTATTGAATTGTCTATAAATAATTATAAATTTGTAATGATGAAAAAATGTTTATCAGCAATATTATCAGTATTAACTTTTTTGGTCATAGTAATGATTTTTTCATTTTGCACAAAAATCGAAAAAATTTCTGAAATTCCTAAGATAAAATTTACAGAATTTACTTACAAAGATTCTGTAGGTTTTAATCATATATTAAATGGGACATTAAGTTTCGATTTTGAAGATGGTGATGGTAATATTGGCTTTGGGATAGATTCTGTTTCTGAAAATACTGTTTTTATTAAAAAATACAAAATCACGAACGGAGTTCCAATAAACATAGTATTAAATGAAAATATTGTAAATTATAAAATCCCCGTTTTTTCTACTTCCGGCAACAGAAAGGCTATAAAAGGCAATATCTGTGTAAAAAATTTAGACGAAGTATTCCCTATTAACGAAGGTGATACTATAATGTATAAATTTTTCATTAAAGACAGAGATAATAATAATAGTAATATAGATAGTACAGGTTATCTTATCTTAAAAAATTATATCAAGGAATAATGATTGATCCGCAGACGATAGCAAAAATACTTGATGCCGCAAAAATCGAAGAAGTAGTATCAGAATTCATCACTTTGCGAAAAGCAGGCGTGAACAGAAAAGGATTATGTCCATTTCATAACGAAAAAACTCCTTCATTTTCTGTTTCTCCATCAAAAAACATTTTCCATTGCTTCGGGTGCGGAGAAGGCGGTAATTCAGTGAATTTTCTAATGAAAATTGAACATCTCTCCTATGTTGATGCTTTAAAATATTTAGCAAAAAAATACGGAATAGAAATAGAAGAAAGAGAATTTACAGCAGAAGAAAAAAAAATTGCCGGAGAAAGAGAAAGTATGTTTATTGTGAACGAATTTGCTGCTAAATATTTTCAGGAAAATTTATGGAACAGCGAAGAAGGAAAGGCAATAGGATTAAGTTATTTCAGAGAAAGAGGACTTGATGACAACACAATAAAAACATTTCAATTAGGATACGCATTTCAACAACGCGACTCATTTACCAACACTGCAAGAAGCAAAGGGTACAACATAAAATATTTACGCAATGTGGGATTAAGTAAAGAAGGACAATACGGTGGCGATTACGACTTTTTCGCAGCAAGAGTAATGTTTCCTTTCTTCTCTCTGAGTGGTAAAATTATTGGATTTGGAGGTAGAATCCTCACGGCTGACAAAACCGCAAAATATATTAATTCTCAAGAATCTGAAATATTCAGTAAAAGCAATAATTTATTTGGAATCTTCCATTCAAAACAAGAAATAATAAAACAAAACAAATGCTTCTTGGTAGAAGGAAATATCGACTTTATTTCATTGTATCAGGCGGGAATTAAAAATGCTGTTGCATCTTTGGGCACTTCCCTGACAAAAGAACAAGCACATATTATCCACAGATTTACCGAAAATATTTCTATTTTGTATGATGGCGACAGTGCTGGAATTAAAGCTGCAAAAAGAGCAGTAAAAATTCTTTTGGAAGAAGGTTTTAACGTTCGCATTCTTTTGTTCCCCGACAGCGAAGATCCTGATTCTTTTGTAAGGAAACACGGCGCTACAGCAACAATTGATTACATAACGAACAACGAAAAAGACCTTATTGAATTCGAATCTTTTTTATATTCTCAAGAAAAATTCCAAAGCCCAGAAAAAAAATCTGACAGTATTAACGAAATACTTAACAATATCGCTCTAATAAAAAACGATATTACTGCTTCTTTTTTCATAAATAAATGTGCCGAATTATTTGAAATAAACGAAAAAATACTAATAAACTCTTTTTCAAAAATTAAAAAAAATTATATAGAAGAAGAACAAAAACAAAAAAAATCGTTTTATCAAAATCCTGAACAAAATTTTGAACAAACAATTATTCAAAATACTCAAAAACAAAATAATCTAAACAACAATAATAATATATTTGACCGCAGCGAAAAAGAAATAATTAGAATTCTGATAATGTATGGCAATAATTTCATACAATATGGCGACAAACAATATTCGGTTTCGGAAATAATATTCAATAACTTAGAAGGCGATAACCTAACATTAAAAAATTCTGTCCTGAACGAAATAATAAATTATTCAAGGGAATTGTTATCAGAAGGAAAAGAAATATCAGAATCTCTATTTACAAATCATATAAATCCACAAATATCAGAAATTGTATCGTCAATACTAAAACCACAGCCAGAAATAAAAATTGGTAACAAGCAATCCACATTTGTGAGTGAAAAGAATCGTTTAGATGAGATTATTGCAGATATTTTCATAAAATATAAAACGAACATATTAAAAGAAAGAATATCAAATATAAAAGAAAAAATAAAAACGCCATCCCTCTATTCAGAAGAAGAATTAGATACATTTTTTGAAAAATTAAAAATATTAGAAGACGCCAAAAAGAAATTGGGAGACATTCAAAATCGTCCTTTAAGATAATTATTTAAAAAAATCCTTTATTTATTCTTAAAAAAGTTGTAATTTCGTATAAAGATATATACAATGAAAATTCATAAGATAAATAGTGAGAGAATTGATATTAATCTAATTAAAGAAATCATAGATAACAACTATCAATTAGAATTAAGCGAAGATGCAAAAAGCAGAATAAATAAATGCCGAGCATATTTAGATACAAAAATTCGTCATTCAGAAAAACCAGTTTACGGAATAACAACGGGCTTTGGTTCATTGTGTAACACAACTATCCCGAATGAAGATTTAGAGTTATTACAAGAAAACTTGGTAAAATCACATGCATGCGGAATGGGCGATGAAATTGACAGCAGAATTGTAAGAATAATGATGTTCCTAAAAATTCAAGGTTTGTCATATGGTAATTCGGGAGTATGTTTAGAAACAGTTGAACAATTAGTAAAATTTTTCAACTTAGGCATTATTCCTGTTGTTTATCAACTTGGCTCTTTGGGAGCATCGGGCGACTTAGCACCTCTTGCACATATTGTTCTTCCAATGATTGGAATGGGTGAAGTTTATTTTGAAGACAAAAAACAAAATGCCGAAGATGTTCTAAAAAAATGCAATATCAAAGCTCTAAGACTAAAATCAAAAGAAGGTTTGGCATTACTTAATGGAACTCAATTTATGCAATCTCACGCAGTAGAAGCATTAATAAAAGCTACAGAACTAGTTAAAATATCTGATCTAAGTGCAGCATTATCTTTGGAAGCATACAAAGGTTTAATATCTCCTTTCAATAATTTATTACATGAAATCAGAGCACACAATGGTCAGTTGGAAACAGCAAAAAATATCAGAAAAATTTTAGAAGGTTCAGAAATTCAAGCTATTGAAAAAAATTACGTTCAAGATCCATATTCATTCCGTTGTGTTCCACAAGTTCATGGTGCAGTAAAAGATTGTTACAATTACGTAAAATCGGTAGTAGAAACAGAAATTAACTCTGTTACAGACAATCCTACGATTTTCCCTGACGATGATTTAATTCTTAGTGGCGGAAATTTCCATGGCGAACCACTTGCATTAGCAATGGACTTTTTATCAATAGCAATGTCAGAAATTTCTAATATTTCAGAACGTCGTGTTTATCGTTTGATAAGTGGAGAAAGAGGCCTGCCTGCATTTTTGGTTGCAAAACCTGGATTAAATAGCGGATTTATGATTCCACAATATGCTGCCGCTGCTGTAGTAAGTCAAAACAAACAATTGGCAACACCTGCTTCTGTAGATTCAATTTCTTCATCTAACGAACAAGAAGACCACGTGAGTATGGGCGGAAATGCTGCAACAAAATTATTACGAGTAGTAAATAATGTAGAAAGAGTTCTCGCTATTGAATGCTTTGCTGCAAGTCAAGCTCTATATTTTGAGAAAAAGCATAAAACATCTCCATTTTTGGAAAAATTCTTATCTGATTTTAGAAAAGAAGTTCCTATTGTTGAAAACGACATTATCATGTATAAGGCAATGGAAAAAGCAAGAAAATTTATTTCAGGATATAATGTAGTTTTATAATTTGCTGATTCATTAAAACAAATAAAAAATAAAAGCTGGACATTAATGTTCGGCTTTTTTATTCTTACAAAACAAAATTTTTCTTAATTATTTTACTTAATAATAATTATTTTTTCGAAAGGAATTTTTATAATATCTGTATTCTGTCGGAGTCTAATTTTACGAAAATAAAAAGTAAAATAGAAAATGCTAAAATTGATGAACCTCCATAACTTAAAAATGGAAGCGGAATACCAATTATCGGCATCAAACCGATAGTCATACCAATATTTACAATAATGTGGAAAAATAGAATCGAAGCAATACAATATCCATAAACCCGCGTAAATGCCGATCTCTGTTTTTCTGCTGCAACAATTATTCTGATTATTAAAACAGCAAACAACAATAATACAAATGATGTTCCAGCAAATCCCCACTCCTCACCTATAGTACAGAAAATAAAATCGGTACTTTGTTCCGGAACAAAACGATATCGTGTTTGCGTTCCGTGTAAAAAGCCTTTACCAAATGTCTCTCCCGAACCAATGGCGATAATTGACTGCCTAACATGATAGCCCTTGCCATAAATATCTTCGGTTTTTCCTAATAATTCATTAATTCTGTTTCGCTGATGGTCTTGCAATACATTATTAAATACAAATTGTATCGACAAAATATAAACAATCCCCGCAAAAATTAGTGTCGCGAAATAAATATTTTTTCTATACTTTTTTATAAAAAACAATATCAATAAAGACAAAACAACAATTGCTACAATTCCTAAAAGAAAATACAACAAATAACTTTCATCTAATCCCAACTTAAAATAAATAATTAAAGCTAATGAAGTAAAAAACAGTAAAATTACAGAAATTATTTTTTCATGAACGGATTTCCAATTTGTAAAAATATACCATAAAATTAAAATATAAAAAATTGCTGCAATCAAATAAAGAATATTTACCAATATTGCAAGTATAAAAAGAACTGCAAAAGAAAGAATAATATAAAACAAATATTTATTTAATCCTTCGCGATAAAAAACAAAAATCAAAGAGAAAATTACAAGTGCTGAACCCGTATCGTTTTGAAGAATGATACAGGCAATTGGTAAGAAAATTATTCCCAATAAGATTAATACATCTTTAATTTTATGAAAAGAAAACGAACGAGAACTGATAAAATTCGCGACAGCAAGACAGATGGCAATTTTTGCAAATTCCACAGGTTGTATTCTGATGTTTCCAAATTCAAACCAAGATTTTGAAGAATTTATTTCTGTACCAAAAATCAAAACCGACAATAAAAATATTATAGACAAGACGTAAAAAGGATACGACAGCCATTGAATAATTTTACTTTGAACTAGCAAAATAACAAGAATTACAGCAACAGAAACAGCTATCCAGATTAATTGTTTAACATGACGATTGGCAGTATCCCAAAAATCTATAACTGTTTCTGAACGAGTTACCGAAAAAATATTCAGACAGCCAATAATTAATAAAGTTACATAAACAATTATAATTATCCAGTCGAGGTTTAATAATATGTTATTCCGTTTTTCCAAAATATGTTGAGTTAATAATTTTTTCTTCTGATTCTTTATTTGAAATTGTATCGTTTAAATGTTTTTCGATAATGAGTCGTGCTATCGGAGCAGCCCAAACACCGCCAAAACCTGCATTTTCGACATAAACACAGATGGCAATTTTAGGATTATCCATTGGGGCAAAAGCGATAAAAACAGAATGGTCTTTTTTACTGTTTTGTGCTGTTCCTGTTTTCCCACAAACAGCAATATTATCAATACGGGCTTCATAACCTGTGCCATACTCGTCATTTACAACATAATACATTCCTTTTACTATGGTATTAAAAATACTTTTTTTATAAGGAGTGATAATTTTTTTATAAGTAGTAACAGCAGTATCATTGATTGCAATTACGAAATGAGGTGTATAATAAAAGCCCCGATTCGCGATAATAGCAGAAAAATTTGCCAATTGCAAAGGGGTTGCAAGCACTTCACCTTGACCTATAGCATTTGAATAAATAGTAGAAAATGCCCAACGTCTATGTCCATAAAGTTTGTCATAATAATTTGTATCAGGAATAAAACCGGCTTTTTCATTCGGCAAATCGATACCAGTTTTTAATCCAAATTTTAACCTTAGTATATTATTATTCCATTGTTCCAAACCAAGACTGGCGTCCTTGAAGATATTTTTTTCTTTTCTTTGCTGTATAATTTTTTTATAAGTATGATAAAAATAAGGATTACAAGAATATTGTATTGCTCTTGAAACCCCAAGCGAAAGGGGGTGATTATGGCAACCAACAAGATACTTGTCACAAGGGAAATAGCTGTTTTCATTTATAACACCTTCATCTAATGCAACAATAGCTTGTGCCAATTTAAAAATTGATCCGGGAGGATATTCTGCAGAAATTGCTCTATTATGTAAAGGTTTCAATGTATCTTTCAATAATTTTTTGTAATTTTCGTTTCGTTTTTGTCCAATTAATAATTTAGATTCGTAAGAAGGACTTGAAACTAAAGTAAGAATTTCACCGGTATTTGGGTCAATAGCGACAATACTTCCAATTTTATTACTCATAATTTTCTCGGCATATTCCTGCAACTTCCAATCAATACTTATTTTAATATTTTTTCCACAAATTGCAACAGTATCGTATTTCCCATTATAATAACTTCCTTGTTCAACATTATTTACATCTACAATAGCGTATCGAACACCCTTTGTTCCTCTCAACTCATTTTCATAATATTTTTCAAGTCCGGTTTTTCCAATAAAATCACCTCCAGAATAATATGGATTTTCTTTTAATTCATCTAAATCGATTTCACCAATACTGCCAATGATGTGAGCAGAAATGTCTTTATTGTAACGTCTTATGCTTCGTTCTTGAAAATAAAAACCTTTAAACTTAAACAATTGTTCCTGAATTTTAGAATATTGTTCTTCATCTAACAATTTATAAAAAATAGACGCTCTCTTATTTGAATATTGTTTGCATTTTCGCAATTGTTCATTGAAATCTTCAATTGTGATACCTAAAAAGTCGCAAAGTAATAATGTATCAATATCTTTTACATATCTTGGAACCACCATTAAATCGTGACCAATTTTATTACTAGCCAAGATTTCGTTATTTCTATCTAAAATCAAACCTCTATCAGGATAAATAGTAACCCTTCGCCTAGAGTTATTGATGGCAGCTTCTTTATATTCATTATCATACACTTGCAAATAAAATAATCGAATCCAAATTATTAAAAAGACAAGAGAGAAAATTATTATAATATTATTTCTTCTATTTGTTTGCTCCATATCTTCTCTCAAAAAACAAATAAAAAATAAAAATAAAAGCAAAAGATAATGTTGTGCCTAACAGAAGTCTTAAAAAACTGTCAAAAAAGCGATTAATAGAAAAATATTGGAATAAAAAGACTATAAGTTCAAAAATAAATATCATGGAAATATAGTATTTTAATAACCAAGCTATTCCATATTTTTTATACGATAAAACTTCTCCATTCTCGTATTTTATCGAAGGTGAGTATAATTTTAATAAAAATTGACGAAAATAACCAATAAATGTGGAAGCAATGGTATGAATTCCAGGAGTAAAATTAGTAATATCCATAAAAAATCCCAATAAGAATGAAATAAGTAGTATATAATATTTATTAAAATTGTACGGTAATATTATTATAAAAAAGATAAATACATAAATATTCGGCAAATTGATTAAAAACAATTTATCGAAAATAAAAAATTGTGAAATCAACAACAATAGCAGTAAGATAATAAATGATAATGTTTTTTTCATAATTACTTTTCTGTTTTTTTGTTAATTACATAGACATAAGTAAGATTACTATAATCAACAAACAAGTCGATTATTAGAGTATTAAAGCTACTTTGTTCTTTAGAAATAATTTCAGTAACGACACCAACAGGAATATTTTCGAGAAAAATATTAGATAGGTTGCTAGTAACAATTGTATCACCAATTTTGACATCTGCAAATTTTGGAATTTCTGTAACGTCGGCTTTTTGAATATCATTTCCAGACCAGGATAAAGTAGCATAATAATTATCTCTTTTAGTTTTCACGCTCAAGCTAAATTTTGGATTGATGATAGGAATAATTTCTGCAAAGTTAGCTGCATCGGCACTAACAATTCCAACAATTCCATCATTAGAAATTACAGCCATATCGCTATAAACATTTTGGTTTCTTCCTTTATTTATACGAAGAAAATTATTATTATTCGGGAAATATTCCAAGAAAGAAATTCTTGCAGAAATATAACTAAGAGTATCTGTATTAAGAGGAGGAATCACATCCTTTCGATATTTATCCAACATGGTTCTTAATCTGCCATTTTCAGCAGATATTGAATCATTAGTCTCTTCTAATCTTGACAAAGAATATAGATAATCACGACCACTAGCTATCTTTCCAGTTAGAGCAGTTGAAAAATTAAAAAATGAAGCTTTGCTGTAATTATTAATAAAAAAAAACATAAACAATGCTATTAGTTCCAATACTAAAAAGGCAATTGTATATAAATTTTTTTTTAAAAGATTTAATAAATTTCCCATTAAAATTAATCAATAAAGCTATCTCAAAAGGAAACCAAAATTTTCTGTATTTTTAAGAGCAATATTAGTACCTCTGCAAACAGCGTGTAACGGGTCGTCAACAATATGAACATCAATTTTCACTCTATCGCTAATTTTTTTATCGAGACCGCGAAGTAAAGCTCCACCACCAGACAAAAATATACCATTTTTAACAATATCGATATATAATTCTGGAGGAGTATTATCAAGAACATCCATAATTGCCGTTTCGATTTTAGCGAGTGATTTTTCCAAACATTTAGCTATTTCGGAATAATGAATATCTATACAAGCAGGTAAAGAGGTTACAATGTGAGGGCCAACAATTTGATAAGGAGCTGGTGGGTCAGACAATCCTTCAGAGATAGCAGCACCTACATTAAATTTTATCAACTCGCAAGATCTTTCACCTAATTTTACTTTATGAGTTTGTCTCATATACTCTTGAATATCATAAGTAAACTCATCACCAGCAGTTCTAATACTTCTATTGTATACCATTCCACCTTTTGATATTACGGCAATTTCACAAGTACCGCCACCTATATCAACAATCATAGAACCTTGTGGGTCGTTAATAGGCAAGCCTGCCCCTAGTGCAGCAGCCATAGGTTCAAATATCATATAAATGTCTCGTCCTCCTGAATGTTCTGCAGAATCTCGAACAGCTCTAATTTCAACATTTGTACTTCCTGCAGGAATTCCAACAACCATTTTTAGCGAAGGTGTAAAAAATCTATGACGAGACGACATTTTTATTAAACTGCGAATCATTAATTCTGTTGCCAAAAAATCTGCAATAACACCATCTTTGAGTGGTCTTATAACTTTTATGCCGGCCGGCGTTCTTCCCAACATTTGCATAGCTTTCGTTCCTGTTGCCAATAACTTTTCTGTCTTCTCGTCAATAGCAACTATAGAAGGTTCGTCAACAATTATTTTATCATTAGACATTATTATGGTATTTGCTGTTCCTAAATCTATTGCTATATCCTGTTGAAAAAATGAAAATAATCCCATGACTAAATTTTATAAAAATTAATTGTTAAAATACAAAAATAAACTTTTTTTTATAAAAATTGTTTTTATTGTCTTTTTTTTTATTATTTTTTTGATTTTTTTTGAAAAGTCATAAATTTATATTTTATTTGTATACTAATAAAAACAAATATGAACAAATTTATTTACATTTTATCATTCACAGCGATATTACTATTTGCTAATGATAGTTTTTCTTGTACTAATTTTATAGTTACAAAAGGAGCATCTACAGACGGTTCTGTCATGGTTACTTATGCAGCTGATAGTCATGTACTTTATGGCGAATTATATCATTATACTGCACAAAAATATCCTCTAGGATCAAAAATGAAAATTTTCTGCTGGGATACTGGCGAATATTTAGGAGAAATTCCACAAGCTCTCGAAACTTATAATGTTGTTGGAAATGTTAACGAATACCAAGTTGCAATTGGAGAAACTACTTATGGTGGTAGAGAAGAATTATGGGAAAAGAATGGTATTCTTGATTACGGAAGTTTAATTTATATTGCGCTTCAACGTTCTAAAACAGCTCGCGAAGCAATGAAATTAATTGTTGAACTCACCAATGAATACGGTTATGCAAGCGAAGGAGAATCTTTCTCAATCTGCGATAAAAATGAAGCTTGGATTTTTGAATTAATAGGAAAAGGTGCAGGTGAAAAAGGTATCGTTTGGGTTGCTCGTCTTATTCCTGACGGTTATATTAGTGCACATGCAAACCAAGCAAGAATAACAACTTTCCCATTCCAAAAAAAGAATGATTGGTTCAACCCAAAACAAACTGTTTTTAATTCTCCTGACGTAATTACTTTTGCAAGAAAAAAAGGTTACTTCAAAGGTAAAGATGAAAATTTTAGCTTCTCTGACACTTATAATCCTTTAACTTTTAGTGGTGCAAGAGCTTGCGAACTTAGAGTTTGGGCTTTCTTTAATCACGTTTCTGATGATATGGCTCAATATTGGGGATATGCTACTGGCACCGATATGAAACTCGACAAAAACAATAATTTATACGACACTGCAGGTTATTATTGTACAAACAGAATGCCTCTTTGGATAAAACCTAACAGAAAAATTTCAAATTTAGATTTATTTAAATTTATGGGCGACCATTTAGAAGGAACAGAACTTGATATGAGCAAAGATTTTGGCGCAGGTCCTTATGCTTGTCCTTACCGTTGGAGACCTATGACATGGAAATACAATAACAAAGCTTATATCCACGAAAGAACAACAGGAACACAACAAACAGGATTTTCTTTTGTTGCTCAACTAAGATCATATATGCCCGACAAAATTGGAGCTATTAATTGGTTTGGTACTGACGATTGCGCAAATACTGTTTATGTACCTATGATTGCCTCTATCACTGAAATTCCTCATTGCTTTGCAGTTGGTAACGGAAACATTATGAACTTTACAATGGAATCTTCATTCTGGATCACCAATTTGGTAACAAACTTTGCTTATACTCGTTATAATGCTATTAACCCTGAAATTCAAGCAGCCCAAGATAATTTATATACTTTATTCTTTAAAGAACTAAAATCTTTTGATGAAGAAATGTTACAAATTTTATCTAATGACTCTGAAGCTGCTCAAAAAACTATTAACAATTTTTCTAAAAAACAAGCTGAAACATTCCATAGCACTTGGACTAATTTATTCGGTTATCTTTTTGCAAAATATTTAGATGGAAATATTAAAACTGCAAAAGAACTTCCAGAAGGATACAAATACATAGCTCCAAAAGTGGAACAACCTCCTTTCCCAGAATGGTATTACCAAAAAATAGTTGAAAGTAACGGTAACAATTTAATGGAAAAATAATTTTAATTTTCATACTTTTTAAAACACGTAAAAGCTTTTACGTGTTTTTTTTTACAAATAAACATTTTTTGAAATTTTAATTTTATTATTGTTACATTTGTAAATAAAAATTACTAGAAATATTTTTTTTATTAATTAACTCACAATTAAACAATTGAAAGTTCTCTAAGAATTAAAAAAAAGAGATTATTATTTTATGAAAGCAAAGTATATTTTTGAAACCAGCTGGGAAGTATGTAATAAAGTAGGTGGAATTTACACCGTGATATCAACAAAAGCGATAACCCTAAAAGAAAATTGTACAGAATTTATTTGCATCGGACCAGAATGTTTTCATGAGAGCTCCGAACACCCTGAATTTGAAGAAGATAATACATTATTTGCCGATTGGCACAAAATCGCCACAAACGAAGGTCTAAAATTCCGTATCGGACGTTGGAAAATCCCTGGAAAACCCATTGTTTTTTTAGTAAATTTTACTGACTATTTCAATGAAAAAGATAAAATTTTTGCAAAATTTTGGGAAGATTATAAGTTAGACTCTTTAACCGGACAATGGGATTACACAGAACCCGCTCTATTTGGATATGCTGCTGGAAAAATTATTGAAAGTTTTACTAATCACAACTTATGCTTTCACGACAAAATTGTTGCACAATTCCATGAATGGATGACAGGTACAGGAATTTTATATCTCAAAAAAAATGTTCCGCATGTTGCTACTGCTTTTACCACACACGCAACTGCTGTTGGCAGATGTTTAGCTGGAAACAGAAAAAAATTATACAAACATCTTAATGATTTCAACGGCGACTTGGCAGCAAGAGACTTTAACATTATTGCAAAACAAAGCCTCGAAAAAATTTCTGCTCAAAATGCAGATGTCTTTACTACTGTAAGTCAGATTACTGCGAATGAATGTCTTCAATTTTTGAAAAAGAAAGTCGACTTTATTACTCCTAACGGTTTTGAAAATGATTTTGTTCCAGATGCTGAATCTTTATCCGAAAAACAATTAATCGCACAAAAAAAACTTATCAACGTTGCTGAAAATTTATTAGATTACAAATATCAAGAAAAACCTTTCTTAATTTCCAGCTCCGGTCGTTACGAATTTTTCAACAAAGGCTATGATTTGTTTATTGATAGTCTTGGCTTATTAAACAAACAAAATTTAGAAAATGAGATACTTGCCTTTATTCTTGTTCCGGCACATAATTACGGTCCAAAACAAGGCTTAATAAATAGGATTACAAAAAACGGCGAGGACAGAAATATATTTGACAATCATCTAAGCCACAATTTATATAATGCGGAAAATGATCCAATTATTAAAAGAATTTATGAAAACAATCTGCTAAACCGACCCGAAGATAAAGTTAAAGTAATATTTGTTCCTTCTTATCTAAATGGTGATGATGGAATTTTCAATATGAACTATTACGATTTACTCGTTGGGATGGACTTTACAGCCTACTTATCTTATTACGAACCTTGGGGATATACGCCATTGGAAAGCATTGCCTTTGGTATTCCAACAATAACAACATCTCTTGCAGGATTTGGAAAATGGTTTGAAACAAATAATATCGACACATTAAATTCTGTTTTTGTAATTAATCGAAACGATGATAATGCAAATGACGTTGTTACAAAAGCAGTAGAAAT
>CAZBPT010000039.1:17097-22184 GCA_964493875.1 uncultured Bacteroidales bacterium
ATGAATTTGTGGTGGAGTACAAATTATAAGGCATACGAAATGTTTGAATATATGGATGCCAAATTATGGAAAGAAAAATCAGAAAATCCTGTTATTTTCCTTAAAGAAATTGAGACATCCAGATTAAAGGAATTAGAAAAAGACATTAATTTTTTGAGAATATACGACGAAGTTTACAATAATTTTCAAAAATATTTACAGGAAAAATCTATAAAAAAGACAGCAAAAATCGGGTATTTCAGCATGGAATATGGCTTTAATGATAATATAAAGATTTTTTCAGGAGGTCTTGGAATTCTTGCAGGAGATTATTTAAAAGGAGCATCAGATAATAATTTCGATATTATTGGTATTGGTTTGTTATATAAATATGGATATTTCAAACAAAAAATTTCTGTAAATGGCGAACAACATGCAGAATACATACCTCAAGATTTTGGAAAGATGCCATTATCGCCTGTTCGTAATGAAAACGGAGAACAAATGAGAATTTCATGTTATTTTCCCGGAAGAAACGTATATGCAAAAATATGGCGTGTAGATGTGGGTTGTGTTCCACTTTATTTATTGGATACTAATGTAGAAGATAACAACGAAAACGACCGATTAATAACTTCGCAACTATATGGCGGAGATTCTGAAAACAGATTAAAACAAGAATTATTCCTCGGTATTGGAGGTATCAGAGCATTAGAAGCTCTTGGTATAAAAGCAGAAATATATCATTGTAATGAAGGCCATGCAGCTTTTATCGGATTAGAACGAATACGAAATTTGATGCACACAGAAAATTTACAATTTGACGAAGCAAAAGAATTTGTAAAAGCCTCTACTCTATTTACTACACATACTCCTGTTCCTGCTGGTCACGATACTTTTGAAGAAAATTTAATACGTACATACTTATCACACTTCCCCCAATTGATAGGAATAACTTGGGAAGAATTGATGAAACTTGGTCGTTTAAATTCTAATGATAAATTTTCGATGAGTTACTTGGCAGCAAATCTTTCACAAGAAATTAACGGAGTGTCGATGTTGCACGGAAAAGTATCACAAGAAATGTTTAAAAATCTTTGGAACGGATACTTTGCAGAAGAAAACCATATCGGCTATGTTACTAACGGTGTTCATTATAACACTTGGACTGCCAAAGAGTGGAAAGCATTACACGAAAAAGCATTTGGACCCGAATATATTGAAGATTTATCAAATACCGGTTATTGGAAAAAAATTTACGATGTAGATAATAAAGAAATTTGGGAAATACGACAACAACAAAGAACAAAGCTTATTGATTATGTTAAAAACCGACTAAGCAACAACTCAATTAATCAATACGATGACCCGAAATCTGTTGTAAAAGTATTATCAAATTTAGATAAAAATACCTTAACAATAGGTTTTGCAAGACGTTTTGCCACATACAAAAGAGGCGATCTACTATTCAGAAATATTGAAAGATTATCTGAAATATTAAACAATAAAGAAAAACCTGTACAAATAATATTTGCAGGAAAAGCACATCCAAACGATGGTAGTGGACAATCATTAATAAAAAGAATTGTGGAAATGTCTAAACGCCCTGAATTTCTTGGTAAAATTGTTTTTATTGAAGATTACAACATAAGTTTGGCAGAAAAATTAGTTCAAGGAGTTGATATATGGCTCAACACTCCTACTAGACCTTTAGAAGCATCGGGAACAAGCGGAATGAAAGCTGTAATGAATGGAGCATTGCATTTTAGTGTTTTAGATGGCTGGTGGGTTGAAGGTTATCACAAAAATGCAGGTTGGGCTTTACCGCAAAATGCCGTATACCAAAATAACGAATCACAGAACGAACTAGATGCACAAACAATTTATAATATTATCGAAAAAGAAATTACTCCAATTTTTTACAATAGAGATAAAGATGGTGTTCCAAATGAATGGATAAACTATATTAAAAATTCTATCGGATCTATTGTTCCAAACTTTACTATAAAACGTATGATTGACGATTATAATGAACGCTATTATAAAAAATTATACAAAAGAGAATGCGAATTATCAGAAAACAATTTTGAAAAAGCGAAGATTATTGCAAAATGGAAATGCCATGTCGCAAAAAATTGGAATAGTATTAAGATTATCTCTGCAAAATTTCCTGATTATGAAAAAATACAGGTTAATCAAACAAATTTTTTTGAAGGAGAAATTGAAATTTTTCTTGGCAATTTATCTCCGGAAGATATTGGTGTTGAAGTTCTAATTTCTTATAAAGAACTTAGCAACAATAAAATTCAACTTTCAGAAAAATATCCGGGTATTCTCAAAAAAACAAACGACAATATTGCGAAATACATAATAAAAGGTAATCCTCAGCATTCAGGTATCTATAATTACGCAATAAGAGTATTTGCAAAGAATAATCTGTTACCATATCAGCAAGATTCTGGCTTTGTACTTTGGGTATAATAGCCTTTTTAATATCTATAAATAAGAAAACAGCAAGACAAAATGTCTTGCTGTTTTCTTATTTAAAATTAAAAATTATTAGTAAATAATTACTTAATTATTATTGATTTTACAAATGTTTTTTTGTCACAAATTATTTTAACATAATAATTACCAGGCAAAACGTTCACTGTTATTTTTTCCATTTTAGCGGAAATTTTAGATTCTAAAACAACAGAACCTTTGGCATCAAGTACTTGATAAGAATTTGCATCGTCAATGTTTTCTAATTTAATATAAAAATCGCCATTATTAGGATTTGGATAAACTGATATTTCATCAACAAATTCTTCATCAATATCTGTCAGATAAGGTACAAAAACAGTATCTGTCACTTGACATTCTCCCAATGAAACTGTTACAGAATAAATTCCCGATCCAAGGTTAAATATTGTTGCAGAAGTTTCTCCTGTAGACCAAAGAATATCACAACTTAAAATATTTTCTGCATTAACATAAGCAGTCCCATCACTAGCTGTGTTGCTTGAGCTTGGTATTGAAAATACTTCTAAGCCAATAACTCCATTTATTGAAACTGAAATTGTATGTTCAGCAACACAAACACCTGAGTTCACAGACACTGTATAATTACCGGATTCAGAAACTAAACCATTTACTGTCTCATCATTTGCATCAACCCATTGGTAATTTAAATATCCTTCAGGTGCAGGTAATAATATCGGACCTTCACAAACTGTAATATCATTTAAATTTAATGTTGGAACTTCTTGAACAGTAATTGTAACTGATATGCAATCAGAATTTCCGTTTACATTTTCCCAACGACCATAATATGTTGTTGTTTGATTTGGTGTAAGTTGTAAATTATTTCCAGTACCTACTAAGTTTGTTCCACAGCCACCTTCATACCAAGCAAAAGTATCACCTGAACCACCAAAATATGATAAGGTTACTGAATTGCCTTCGCAAATTGTATAATTATTAGCAATAACAGTATCTGCTGGTGTAGGATAATCAATAACAATAGGTGGATTAACTGTAACTACAACAGATAAAATATCTGAATTTCCACATTCATTTTCCCAACGTCCATAATAAGTTGTTGTAAGAGTTGGAGAAACAGAATAATTATTTCCTGTAGCTAATAAATTTGTGCAAGTAGCATCAGAATACCAAGAAAAAGTATCACCAGAACCTCCAGTATAAGATAATACCGAAGAATCGCCTTCATCAATAGTTAGAGGTGTAGCAGTTAAAGATGTTGGGTCTTGAACTGTTTCTATTAGTAGAACAGTTACGTTCACAAGAGCCGAATTTCCGCAAGAAGATTCCCAACGGCCATAAATAGTCATATCGTCCAATATTTGAATATTTAAGTTATTTCCATATCCAAGTAAAATACTTGCATTTGCATCGGAATACCAAGCGAAAACATCGCCATCACCACCATTATATGTTAATGTAGCATATTCTCCGTAACAAATTTCAGGGAAATTAGAGTTAACAGAAATTGGATCTGTAGGAAGCATATTAACTTCTATTTGAATAGATGACATATTAGAATATTGAGGACAAGAATTTTCCCAACGACCAAAATAAGTAGTTGTTTGAGTTGGAGTAACTTGTAATGAAGTTCCGCTACCAATTTGATTTGAAGCACTAGCATCATCATACCAAACAAATGTATCACCTGAACCACCAACAGCAACAAGTGTTACAGCAGTATTTTCACAAACAGTTGTCTGCGTTGCAGTAAGCATAATTGCATCGGTTGGATTTGGTATTACATTTATAGTAACTTGCTTACAATTACTTTCGCCAAAAGCATTTTCCCAACGACCATAATAAGTAGTAGTTTCAGTTGGCGATACTTGGAAATTATTTCCTATTCCTATTTGAGAAGTTCCACAAGAATTTTCATACCATACAAAAGTATCACCACTTCCACCTGAATATGACAAATTAGTTGAGCTACCATTACATATTGTTGATTGAGAAGCAAATACAAAATCTGGATCACTTGGCATAGAATTAATAGTCAAATAGAAATGTTCTACAGCTGCAATACAACTTGATTCAGCCGGGTTATTTGTTGTTATGGTTATTTGTACTGTATTGCCTTCATCTAAATTATCCGGAACATAAGTAAAACTAAATGGAGTTGAAGAAGATGAATTTGCGATGAAATAACCGTTTCCGTTATGAGTAAAGTAAACTGTTGTAGCATTTGTAAATGTATTTCCTGAAAGTGTAAATTGTGTAGAAAGATTGGTAGAACCTGTAGTTGACTGTAAAGATATTGATAATGGAGCCGAACAACCACAACTCAAGTTAATATTTGAACCAGTAGTTTCGCAAGAATTTTCCATTACAGTTACAGAATAATTATTATTTAGTAAGTTAGAAAAAATATTACTAGATTGGAAAGCACCACCATTTAAAGAATATTGATAGTTTGCGCCAATTGGAGAAACTACTTCTATAATACCATTATTTTCCCCAAGAGAACAATCTGTACTTACTATTGGAGTTTGTGGAGATTGATTTATTGTAATTGTTAAAGTGGTAGTACTTGCACATTGACCTGCAGCAGGTGTAAAAGTATAAGTTGTTGTTTGAGTATTATT
>CAZBPT010000040.1:0-4630 GCA_964493875.1 uncultured Bacteroidales bacterium
AATAATGTTTTTGGATAAATTGTATTTTTTCTCTGTACTACTCGTAATTAATACACTTCCACCAAACCCTATATCCAATAAAAAATCTGCATTGATCAATATACTATCATTAATATTAACAGTTAGTGGAACAAATAAACGATGATTAACTATTTTAATAGGTATTTTTGCAAATGTAGAAATGTCAATATCATAAAAATTTTTATGCGATTTTAGATATTCATGATAATAGTTAATTTCTAAAATACTATTTAAAAAAGCATAATTCCCTATGATGCCATCAGCAAAATCTCCTAATATAGGTTTTAATAAAAAAACCGGTATATTAGAAAATTTATCACTGTAATTTTCAAATGAAAAAAGATATGAATCATTTAGTACAATTACTTTTTGTGGTCCAGATGTTCCATTCCCGGGTAAGTATGCTTCAAAGTGCTTTTGTTTTTTTAAAGAATTATCAGCAAAAAAAACACTATCAAAATATAAACCATCGGCACCGGTATCATAAACAAAATTTCCAGAAATACCGTCAACTTTTGATGGAATATAAATATGATCTCTATAAAAAAATTTCACAGCTGAATCAGGAATTATCTCTTCTCTGCTATTATTAAAGGAATATCTTTTCTGAGCATTACAATAATATACAGATAAAACAAATAATAGGATGGCAATGAGTGAAAAACTTTTATTTCTCATATTATATTTTATAGAAATTTTGAAATATAAAGAATAAACTGTAATAACGTAGAAGAATTATTTATATTAAAAGTTTATTGACATATTAAACTAAATAAAACAAATTAGTTAAAATATCAGAATGTTAATTAATTAATGTGTGGTTCCACACTTCATTAATAGAATCTACGTATACAAAATTCAAACCATTAAGATATACATCGCTTATTTCTGAAATATCTCTTTTGTTTTCTTTTGATAGAACAATAGTTTCAATTCCAGCACGTTTAGCAGCAAGAATTTTTTCTTTGATACCGCCAACAGGCAAAACTTTTCCGCGTAATGAGATTTCGCCTGTCATAGCAATTTTTTCTTTAACCTTTCTTCCTGTCAAAGCAGATGCAATTGCAGTAGCCATAGTAATTCCTGCAGAAGGACCATCTTTAGGAATAGCACCTTCGGGAACGTGAAGAAAAATATCTTTATCGTCAAAAATTTCGGGAGACAAATCCAAATAATGAGAATTTGCTTTAATATATTCGAGAGCAATTGTTGCTGATTCTTTCATCACATCGCCAAGATTACCTGTCAGGCATAATTGTCCTTTTCCTTTTGCAGTACAAGTTTCGATAAATAGTATCTCTCCTCCTACTGCTGTCCAAGCCAATCCAGTAACAATTCCTGGCATGTCTGCATTTTCATATTGATCGCTAAAATATTTTTCTACTCCTAAATAATTTGGAATATCATTGGCAGTAATTTTTTTAGGTAATTCTTTATCTTCAGCAACAAGCATTGCTAATTTACGTCCAATAGTAGCGATTTTTTTATTTAAAGTACGCACTCCTGATTCACGAGTATAACTAGCGATAATTTTTTCAATAGCCTTATCTTCAAAAATAATTTTAGAACTGTCAATACCTGCATTTTCAAATTCTTTACGAATAAGATGTCGTTTAGCTATTTCAAGTTTTTCTTCAAGAATATAGCCCGAAACGTCTATCAATTCCATTCTGTCTAGTAGAGCCGGATTAATAGTATTGATAACATTTGCAGTAGCAATAAACATTACTTTTGAGAGATCATAATCCACTTCAAGATAATTGTCGTGGAATTCGTAATTTTGTTCGGGATCTAATACTTCCAATAAAGCAGAAGCGGGGTCTCCACGAAAATCATTGCCTACTTTATCTATTTCATCGAGAACAAAAACAGGATTAGATGTTTTTGCTTTTTTAATATTTTGAATAATTCTTCCGGGCATAGCACCAATATAAGTTTTTCTATGTCCACGAATTTCCGATTCATCGTGCAAACCACCCAAAGACATTCTCAAATATTGACGATTTAATGCTCTGGCGATACTTTTCCCCAAAGAAGTTTTTCCAGTTCCGGGAGGGCCATAAAGACAAATTATCGGGGATTTTAAATTTCCTTTCAATTTTATTACAGAAAGATATTCTAAAATTCTTTCCTTAACTTTTTTAAGTCCGTAATGGTCTTCGTCTAATATTTGTTTTGCGTGATTGATATCAATATTATCAACAGAGCAATCATTCCAGGGTAAATCTAAAAGAGTATTAAGATAATTTAGCTGAACAGAAAAATCAGCAGAATTAACATTTAATTGACTTAACTTGGCAAGTTCTTTGTCAAAATGTTGTTTAACTTTATCTTCCCAATTCTTTTTTGCAGCTCTTTCTTTCATTTTATTCAATTCAGAATCAGAAGTATTTCCTAATTCATCTTGAATAGTTTTCATTTGTTGCTGTAAATAATAATCTCGTTGTTGCTTATCAATATCCTTTCGTGTTTTTCTTTGAATATCGTTTTGAATAAGCAACATTTGTTGTTGTTCGTTTAAAATATCCAACAAAGACAAAGCACGTTGGTAAACATCCTTACATTCCAACAATCTCTGTTTATCGGTATAATTAATATCTAAATTCGAGCAAAGAAAATTAATAAGAAAAACATTATTATTAATATTCTTAATTGTGGAAGTAATTTCTATAGGTAGATTATGATTTAATTTAATAATATTAATAGCAACTTCTTTCACAGAATTTGCTAAAGCGATAAAAGTCTTTTCGTTTTCAAATTTTTTGCTATTTTCAGGAATATAATTTACTTCTGCATTAAAATAAGGTTCAGTTTGAGTTATTTTTTTAAGTTCAAATTTTGATTTTCCTCTAATAATAACAGAAATAGTTTTATTACTATGTCTTATTACCTGAATAATTTCAGCAACAGTACCAATTTTATTTAAATCTTTTTGTTTTGGTTCTTCGATAGAAGCATTCTTTTGAGAAACTGCACCAAAAATTTTGATACTGTTATTAATATCGTTAATAAGATTTATAGATTTTTCTCTTCCAATAGTTAAAGGCATTACAGAACCGGGAAAAAGAACAGTATTTCGGAGTGGAAGTATAGACAAATTTTCAGGCAAGTTGCTAATACTTTCATTATTTTCTTCAAATACGGGAATCGTCAGTGCTATAGTATCAGAATTTCCAATATCTTCCAAAAAATCTAAATTCGTTATATTATTTTTTTTACTCATAGTGTTTGTGACAAATTGTCAGTTGTTTTTTTAGAATTAGTATTATAACAATGATTATGCCGTAATTTTTTTTATAAGTTTTCTAATAAATCCGGACGTAATAAAGTTGTTTTTTCTATAGATTTGTCATATTTCCAATCATCAATTTTGGCATCATTTCCCGACAATAGTATTTTAGGAACATTCCAATTATTGAATATTTCGGGTCTGGTATAAACAGGAGGCGATAAAAGATTGTCTTGAAAAGAATCCGACAAGGCAGATTGCCCATCGCCAATAGCACCCGGCAGTAAACGAACGACACTGTCACAAATCATTGCTGCGACAAGTTCTCCACCGGTAAGGACAAAATCGCCAATTGAATATTCAACATCGATTAAATGTTCTCTTACTCTTTCGTCAACTCCTTTATAATGTCCACACAAA
Source organism: uncultured Bacteroidales bacterium (assembly GCA_964493875.1). Lineage (GTDB taxonomy): Bacteria > Bacteroidota > Bacteroidia > Bacteroidales > ML635J-15 > Bact-19. The sequence goes on from CAZBPT010000040.1 coordinate 3,671, forward strand.
ATAATAATATTATTAAGAAGACTCATCTTATTTGCTTCATTCTGTTGCCATTTTTTTCCGTCAGGAGAAGTATAAATTATTAGATCGTATTTTCTTTCTTTTTTTAAATCATTAATTATATTAAAAATTGGTTCTATCATTAATACCATTCCTGCTTCACCGCCGTAGGGATAATCATCAATTTGTTTATGTTTTCCCAGTCCATAGTTCCGTAAATCGTGGACATAAATTTCCACCAATTTTTTTTTCACAGCTCTATTGATAATTGAGTAAAACAAACAATTATTTAAAATTTCAGGCACCGCAGATATAATATCAATACGCATTATCTAATAATTTAAACAGAATAAAAAAATCTGAATATTAGTTTCTTCTTTGTTTTTGTTGTTGTTGTTGGGCTTTCATAACCTCTTCCATACGTTGTTGCCAGCGACTTTTTGGTTTTACTTTTTGAGCATTGGCATCAATTTTTGCTTTTAGTTTCTTTTCATTAACAAAGAATTTTCTAATAATAAGTGTTTGTAAAATTGTAATAATATTTGCCAACAGATAGTAATAGCTTAATCCGGCAGAATAATTATTGAACCAAACAAGCATCATCACTGGCATAAGATACATCATTACTTTCATTCCTGGCATAGCATTATTAGTTGGCTGTTGATTTTGAGTCAACAAAGTAGAAAATACCATTGAAAGAGCCATTAATAAAGCAAAAAGACTTATATGATCACCGTAGAAAGGAATATTAAAAGGTAATTGTAAAATAGAGTCATAAGCAGACAAATCGTCAGCCCACAAGAAAGATTGTTGTCTTAATTCTATCGAAGCTGGGAAAAAGCGGAACATGGCAATAAGAATTGGGAATTGTAATAACATTGGGAGGCATCCACCCATTGGACTTACTCCTGCTTTTTTATAATATGCCATAGTTGCCTGCTGAGCTTCCATTTTTTGTTCAGG
>CAZBPT010000040.1:4730-19287 GCA_964493875.1 uncultured Bacteroidales bacterium
AAAGAAGGGTCGCCACCATCTTTATCGGCTTGTTTTTTCACTTCTTCAATATCCTTGTTAGAAAGTCGCAAAATAACCATAGTGTTATCGCCTTCCCATTTTCTTCCTTTTTCCAAAGCAGGAATATCGCTATTCCAAGTAAATAATACATCCGAAGTATTTTGAAGTTCTTGCTCTAATCCGACAAAATTTATATTAAAATCGATTAAATAATCATCTGGAAAAATAATATATTGAAATTCTAAATATTTGTCATCAGAGGCTTTAAGTGCCATTGATACCACTACAGTATCGTTCAGTGCTGATACAACAGCATTTTCTTTCATTTTTGAAGAGAAATACAGTCCGTTAGTTGAAACAGTTTTGCCATTAACAAATAAATCAATACCAAATTCTGTATTTTCGTTGTTTTCAAACATTATTAATGGAAGACTGTCAAAAGTTTTATATTCCTTTAATTCAACAGAATAAATTTTTGCACCTTTATTTGAAAAGGCAATTTTCATTTTGTTGTTTTCTACATAAAAAAATTTATCTGTAGTATCCGCAATGCTGAATATCGCATATTTTTCAGCAAATTTTGATTTTTTTACTGAGTCTTCATTTTGAGTGATAGGTTCATCACTAATTTTAGACAAAGTATCTTGATAGATGTCATTAATTTTTTTATCGACATCATTAATTTGGTTGGTTATAGTTTGATTATTGTTCGCTTTTTCATCTTTTTGCATATAGTTTGAAATAACCATATATCCGACAAAAATGGCAGAAATAATTACTAGACCAATAACAGTTTGTTTATTCATAAAAAAATGTGTATTAAGAATTACTTACAATTGCGTTAATAAAAGAAATAAAAAGAGGATGTGGATTAATCACGGTACTTTTATACTCAGGGTGGAATTGAACGCCTACAAACCATTTTAAGGACGGGATTTCAATTATTTCCACTAAGTTTGTAGTTTTATTCATACCTGATGCTATCATTCCAGATTTTTCAAAAAGAGGAAGATATTCATTGTTAAATTCGAATCTATGTCTATGTCGTTCAGATATTTCTGTTTTTTGATATGCATTAAAAGCAATACTTCCTTCCTTCAACACACAAGAATAAGCACCAAGCCTCATAGTTCCACCTTTTTCGGTGATAGATTTTTGACTTTCCATTAGGTCAATAACTGGTGCTTTACAATATTTATTCATTTCCGAGGAATCAGCATTTTTTATACCTAGTACATTTCTTGCATATTCAATTACAGCACATTGCATACCTAGACAAATTCCCAAAAATGGGATATTTGCTTCACGTGCATATCTAATTGCCAAGAGTTTTCCATCAAAGCCACGATCGCCAAAACCAGGAGCAACAATAATACCTTTGTAACCTTTTAATATTTCCGAATAATTATTTTCTGTAATATCTCCAGATGCAATATAATGAGGATTTACTTTAGTTTCATTTGCAACACCTGCATGAATTAACGATTCATTAATAGACTTATATGCATCTTTAAGTTCAACATATTTTCCAACCAAAGCAATATCGATAACTTTTTTAGGATTATCATATTTATGAAGAAATTCCTTCCAACTAGTCAAATTTGCTTTCTTTGAGTCTTTAATATTGAAATGGTCAAGAATTATTTCATCTAAGCCTTCTTTTTGCATTTCAATTGGAACTTTATAAATAGTATCCACGTCTATAGATTCAATCACATAATTTGGTTGAACATTACAAAATTGAGCAACTTTATTTTTTAGTGATTTATCAATAGGATGTTCTGTTCTAAGTACTAAAATGTCCGGTTGAATACCAACTTCTTGTAACGCCTTAACAGAATGTTGAGTTGGTTTAGTCTTTAACTCTCCGGAGGATTTTAGATAAGGTACAAGAGTAAGGTGAATCACTGCACATTGGTTTTTCAATTTCCAACGCAACTGACGAACAGCTTCCAAGAAAGGCAAGGATTCGATATCACCAACCGTTCCACCGATTTCGGTAATTACAAAATCATATTTACCGTCTTTCCCCAAAACTTGAATATATCGTTGGATTTCATCTGTAATATGAGGTATTATTTGAACTGTTTTTCCCAAATAATCACCTTCTCGTTCTTTTTCAATAACAGACTTATAGATTCTCCCTGTAGTAATGTTATTTGCATGAGAAGTTGGTATATTTAAAAATCTCTCATAATGGCCCAAATCGAGATCGGTTTCGGCTCCGTCTTCTGTAACAAAGCATTCGCCATGTTCATAAGGACTTAATGTACCCGGGTCAACATTAATATATGGGTCTAACTTTTGAACAGTTACACTATAATTTCTTGCTTGTAATAATTTTGCCAAAGAAGCAGAAATTATACCTTTTCCCAAAGAAGAAGTAACACCGCCTGTAACGAATAGGTATTTTGTATTTGTCATATTTTTAAAAACTAAAATTGATTCCTAATGATGGTAATATTGGTAATTGATTTACACGTTTATTCGTTTCTCTTTCTATATAAAATAAATTTTTTCTATTATAAACATTTACAATACTAAAGTTTATCTCTAGTTTCATACCTTTCTTAAACTGTATTGATTTATTTACGGTTAAGTCTAGACGATGATAATATGGTAATCTTCCTCCGTTATAATCGGAATAAATTGTACCAAGAGCATCATTGCCCGACCAATAGTTGTAATCTATAGATTGATAAAAATCAGGTTGTTCATAATAACCTTGTGTTTGAGTAAACGGGAAACCGGAAGCAATATTCCATCTCGCGCTTACATTCCAAGATTGATTTTTCCCAAATTTATAAGTTGCAACTAAATTAACATTATGTCTGCGATCAAAAATTGGAGAATAAACATTTTCTCCATCACTACGTCTCACCCACCCTAAAGAATATACTACCCAAACATAAACATTTTTTGTAGAATATTTTGCCCAAAAATCCACGCCATAAGCATAGCCTGATTCCATCAAGAAATCTTTTTTCAATGTATCGGGACGTTGAAAATTCTGTGAATTATCGTCAAATATTTTATTACGATTTACAGTAATTAATTTACTGAAATTTTTCAAATAGCCTTCTACTTGAAAATTCAAATTTTTGGTAATATCAAACTCGAAGCCGGAAATTACGTGTTGTGATTTTTGAAGTTTGTTGGTAATTTCTTCTCCTTTAAATTGAGATTGAACTGTTAAGTTTCCACTTAAGAACCCATAAAAAAGATTCACAACATCTTTATCATTATTAGCAGCAACGATATTTTGTGAATACAAACCTGCAGACGCTTTGAAACGAATTTTATCTGTGATATTCCATTTTAATCCTAATCTAGGTTCAAAAGAAGGAGTATTAAGAGCAGCATAGTGTTGAATTCTAAATCCTGGTTCAATTATTAAAGCCCCTAAATGCCATTTATATTTTATAAAAGCAGCAAGTTCGGTAGTATTTTCTTGTTGAACAGATTCATATCCTAAAAAATTATAATAGGTGTAATTTGTATTAAATCCTAATGCAGAAAGTCCCCAATCCAATTCGCTTTTGCCAAAGAAACTAATAAAATCGAAAGAAATATTAAAACCTAAAATACTACTTGTGCTTTCTTTTTCGGTAATTTTATTTTCCATTCCGATTTTATATTTTGAAAAAGCTACTGTAGATTTCAACATAGAAGTTGAAGATGGAGGTACGATAACAAAATTAGCACCGATGCCATAAGAATTCCATGCAACAGAAGGAATAGAGGAATAATTCACTTTATCATTAAAACTAAAACCAAAAACATCAAATTTTGAGCCTCCGACAGTATTTAACGATAATTTTCCATAAAAATCGTTATAGGAATATGGAAGTCCTTCTTCCCCATTGACATAAGGATAAAATATTTTTGAAGATTGTGTCAGATAAGAAGTTTTAGCAGAAGTAATAAGAGAAAGTGATGTACCTTTTTTTGTTTGTTTTACAATAGGGCCTTCAAGCATCAATTTTCCTCCAAAAGTGCTCATCGAAACCTTTCCACCCCAATCATTTATATTCCCATCTCTGAATTTAATGTCCATAACCGACGATACTCTACCTCCATATTCTGAATTAAAACCACCAGTATAAACATCAGCAGAACGCATAATATCAGAATCAAAAACCGAAAAGAGGCCAATAGAATGGAAAGGATTATAAATTACCAATCCATCAAGTAGAACAAGATTTTGATAATTTGCACCTCCACGAACATATAATTGACCGCCTTGGTCACCGGTAAAATTCACCCCTGGTAAGACCTGCATATATTGAGCAATGTCCGGTTCACTTCCCATAGAAGGCAATTCTCTGATTTGTGCGGGAGATATTTTTATTATAGCAGTATGAACATCGTTTTTTTGTTCTTCTTTTTCAGTAGAGATTTCAACTTCTCCTAAAACAGTAGCATCGGTCTGTAAATAAAAATTTTTCGAAATAATTTTTTTATCTACAATCTCAATTTGTTCTTCAATAGTTTGGTAGCCAAGATATACAACACTAATAGTATATTTACCTGCAGGAATTTTAGAGATAACGAAGTAACCTTCTTCATTAGTACTTGCTCCATAATTCGTTCCCGACAAGAAAACGTTTACAAACAATAATGGTTCACCGTTATCTTTGTCGTAGACAAAGCCTTTTATAGAAGCATTTTGGGAAAATACGTAGGAATAAAAAGGTAATAATAAAAATAATAATAATATTTTAATATTATTCATTTTCTTGTTCTTTTTCTTTTTTCAAGAATTCTTTTTCTTTCAAATCAAGAATTTTTTTCTTTTCTTTTAATATTGCGATATCGTCAAGGCATTTTTGAATTTTTTTATCAAAATCGGCGATGATATCTTTTGACCCAGAGTTGAAATAGCTTTTAGTATTTTCGATTTTGTTAATTTCAATTTCAATTGTACGAATATGATCTAGAATTTTTTTTCTTTCGGTATTGAAATTAGGATTCTTATCATTAGTCGCTATATCGTTTATTTGTTCTTTAAAATTACTAATATCAATAGATTTATTGTTTAATTTTAAATTTTTATATAATGCATCAATTGCAGATTTATATTGCGAATAAAGGTTTTCTTGTACAGAGCGAGCCACGTGGCCAATACTTGTCCATCTTGCTTGAAATGCCTTTAAAGATTCAATGTTATCATTCTGATTATCTGAAGGTGTGAAAGAATTAATTTCTTTAATAAGTTCTTCTTTTTTAATTTTATTATTTTCTTGTTCAACACCTATATTAGAATAATATTCAGATTTTGCATTAAAGAAAACATCGCAAGCAGCTCTAAATCTTTTCCAAATAGCATCAGATTCTTTATATGGAACAGGACCAATTTCTTTCCATTTTCTTTGTAAATTCAAAAAAAGTTCGGAAGTCTTTTTCCATTCAGTGCTATCTTTCAATGATTCAGCATTTACACACAAGTCAATTTTCTTTTGTAAATTTTCATTATGTTCCGAATTTATTGATGCATAATATTCTTTCTTTGCATCAAAAAATTTATTGCAAATAGAACGAAATCTTTCAAAAACTTCAGTTTTATTAGCTTTTGGGACTACACCAATTTCGTTAAATGTTTTTTGTAAAGAAATAACTTTTTCAGTCATTTCTGCCCATTCTTTATTTGAATTTAAACTAGCATTATTAATAATATTTTCCAAGTCTTCACAAATTGTTAACTTACGGTTATAGTTAGCATTTCTTTCTTCACGTAAAGCGTCAAAATGTTCAGTAGCATTATTTCTAATTTTGTTTCCAGTTTCTCTAAATCTATCCCAAATTTCTTGACGTTTATCAGGAGTAACATGACCTATCTCTTTCCATTTGGTAAAAAGTTCTTGAAATTTGTTATTAGCAACAGCCAAATCTTGTTCTAACAATAATTCTTCTGCTTTTTCGCACAATTCAATTTTTTGAGCCAGATTTTTTTTCTGATCTAATTCTTTTAATTCGTAATTAAGTTTTAACAATTTATAGAATTGTCCAACCTGTAACTGATAATTTTTCCATAAAGCATCTGCATCGCTACTTGGTACAGGACCAATTTCTGTCCATTGATTTTGAAGATTTTTAAATTCCACAAAAGATTTATCTACAGTAGCACCTTCAACATTAATAATTGCTTTTATTTTATCAATTATTTCGAGTTTTGCTTCAAGGTTATTTTGTTTTATTTTTTCTTGTTCTTTAAAAATTTCAACTTTTTTCTGTTTATATTCTTTTTCTAATTCTAATAATTCATCATTACAAGGATCTATAAATTTATCTAATTTAGCTGATTCTCCGGCTTTTTCTTGTAGTTCTTTATTAGCTTGTTTTTCTTTTTCTTTTTGATTTGTTCTATATTGTTCGAAGAATTTTTCAATTTCTTTTTTATTTTCTTCTACATTAGTTTCTTTTATCAAATAACTTAATTGATTTAGCAACTCGCGGTCGCTTAATTCGTTTATTCCAACAATTTCTAAATCGTTATTTTTTCCATCTTCAGAAATTTCATTTTCCTTTCTATCGTTATATCCTTCTACGTTAATTTCATTTTCAATGATTTCATTTGGAATTACATCGATATTTGCATTGTGAATAACAATTTCTTCATCAATAGGAAGTTCAGCGAATTCGTTAAGATTTTCAATTTCGACACTTTCAAGATTTTTTTCTTCTTTTGTTTTGAATGTAGGGTTAATGTTATTTTCTGTATATTCAATTACATTGATTTTTTCTGAAACAGCATTATTATTTTCTACATTAGCTTCATCAATTAAATTGATGTTTTCAGTGTTGTTTTCGATCATTATTTTTAATTTAGTATTAGTATTAGATTTTTTTCAAAGATAAGAAATATTATTATTTATTCAAAATTTTTTTTAAAAAAAAGAGTTCCAAATGGAACTCTTTAAATATATATTATTAAATATTATTATTCGTCAAATTATTCTTCTGTAGATTCTTGTTCTCCGCAATGTTTTCCTTCTTTTTCGCAAGGTTTTTCTTCTTTAGATTCTTGTTCTCCGCAATGTTTTCCTTCTTTTTCGCAAGGTTTTTCTTCTTTATTGCAGCATTTTTCTGGGCAAGAAGCTAATATTTCATCGATGATAGCTTTTTGTTCTTCGATAGTTTTGCTGTCAATATCGTTCCATTTTGCTTCAAATTCTGCTTTTTTGCTATCACATTCTGCTTTTTTAGCATTGTGATTTTCAATAGCCATAGCCATTAATTCAGCTTTTCTTTCTGGAGTTAAATTAGCCCAATCAGCCCATTCTTTGCAACAACCTTCTGTGTCTTTGTTTTCGCAAGTTTCTTTGCTACATCCTTCTTTGCAAGATTCTTTATCACAACAAGATTTGCAGATTTCTCTGATTTCGTCTAATAATGCTTTTTGAGCTTCAACGTCTGTAGAATCTTGTAATGCAACCCATTTTGCATCAACAACAGCTATTACAGAATCTTTTTTAGCTTGACAAGCTTCAGCCTCAAGAATGTGAGCATTAATTTGATCTTTTGCATTTTTCAATAATGCTTCTTTGTTTTCATCACTTTGATTATCCCAATCAGACCATGCTTTGGTTACTTCTTCTTGATTATCAAAGTTAATAGGTTTATTACCACAAGCAACGAATAATACCATAACGGGTATTAGTAAATAAATTATTCTTTTCATTTTATTATTTTAAAAATTTTAACAAATGTAATACTTTTTTTTAATATTTATATCATTTTTTTATAAAAATTCACAAAAAATAAATTAAAATTTGTATGTTAAACCAAGTCCAAAAATTTCTCTAACTTGCAGACGTGAAGATTGATATGAGGTTCCGTCATCATTTGTTATAGTAATTTTTGAATCATCATCATATAATAAGGTAAGATATAAATTAGCACTTAACCAAGAATTGAATTTAAAATTCAATACATTTTCCCAATTCACATCAACATTTTGTGGTTTTTCCAAATAGTTGGAAAAGAGTTCTAATTTAGTAGTATAAGTAAATTGTTTACCTATTGGTTGAGTGTACTGAATTTTAATAAAACCACCGGCTTCAAATCTCATATTTTGACCAGGTGTGACACCAAAAGCTCCCAAATTGCTAAGAAGAGTATCAAGTACAAAAGTAACCCTACCTGTAAGCGGAGAGATAAAAATTGAAACATTATCTTTTGGTTTATAATCGATACCCAAAGCAAGACTTAAATATGCAGGAGCCATAAAATTAGATGTACGAGTTGTATCGTCTACCGATTTTTTTCCTTCATAAAACTGTGTTTTAAATCCTAATATAGCAGAATAATACCATTTTCCACGACGAGTTATGCTGCGTCCGTATTTAGATGCAAAGTCAATTTTATCGTCTGTTTTAAATACTGGTTTTTTTCCTTGTTTCATCATACCAAATCCAAGATCTAATGTGTTATCCCAGATATTTCTTTCATCTTTATAATTTGAATAGAGGTTTAAAAACGCAGTACCACCAATAGAATTTTCACCTCCGGCAACCCAATTTACAAAAGTTGATTGCGATACATTAAGAGAACCGGTTCCTCCAAAAGTCCATTTTTTATTCGAATTATTTTGTGCTACAACAGAACTTACAATTATCAATAAAATACTGACAATAATAAATACTTTTTTCATATTTAATAATATTTTTATAAGTTTAAAGAAAATTATAATGAATTCATAAAAAACCAAAAAACAAATTAGTAGTTTTTTAGTAAAAAAAATGAGCGGGAAACGAGACTCGGACTCGCGACCCCGACCTTGGCAAGGTCGTGCTCTACCAACTGAGCTATTCCCGCATCGAATCGTTGCAAAAATATAATTTATTTTTATATTTTCAAAATTTTTTAAAAAAAATTGAAATATTTATTTTCCTATGCAAAAATTTTTGAAAATATTTGACAATATTTCATCATTAGTAATTTCTCCTGTTATTTCAGCAAGGTAATTGAGGCATTCACGAATATCTTGAGCAAGGAAATCGCCTGAAATTTTATTTTTGAGTGCAATTTTAATATTTTCTGATGATTTATTTGCTTTATACAAAGCTTCATAATGTCTAATATTTGTAACAATAACATTGCTGTCGATTTCTTGAATTGACAAAGCCAATTCGCTAAGTTTTTTATATAAATTATCAAGGTTATTGTTTTTTACTGAAATAAAGTAAAATATCTTATCCTTTAATATCGGCAAAGAATTAAGTTCAATAATCTGATTTTGAGAAAGTAAATCTATTTTATTAAACAAAAAAATAATTTTTTTATCTGAAGGGACATTAGTAATTTGTTCAGTTATAAAAGAAGTGATATCAGAACTATCATCAGAAGCATCTATAACGAATAGAATAATTTCAGAATTTTGGATTTTTTCATAGGATTTTTCAATGCCCATGTTTTCAATAATATTATCGGTTTTTCTCAAACCTGCAGTATCAATAAATCGAAAAGATATTCCTTCAATGTCGATACAATCTTCAATAGCATCGCGAGTAGTACCATGAATATTTGAAACAATAGCTTTATCATCCTTCAGCAAATAATTCAGAAGAGAAGATTTTCCAACATTCGTTTTTCCGACAATAGCAACCGGAATACCATTTTTTATTACATTACCAACTTTAAACGATAATAGTAATTTAGAAAGTTTATCATTAATATTATTAATAAGTGATAACAGATTAGATCTATCAGCAAACTCCAAATCTTCATCAGAAAAATCCAATTCCAACTCAATCAAAGAAGCAAAATTTAGTAGTTTATTTCTAAGATCTTCCAATTCATTTTTATAAGCACCTCTCATCTGAGAAACAGCTTGCTTATGCGAAGCAAAATTTTTAGAAGAAATAAGGTCAGCAACCGCTTCAGCCTGAGACAAATCCATCTTTCCATTAAGAAAAGCGATTTTAGAAAATTCACCTTTTGTAGCAATACGGCAACCGTTTTCAACAAGTAATTGCAAGATAGTATTTTGGATATAGATAGAAGCATGGCAATAAATTTCAACCATATTTTCTCCAGTAAAAGAATGCGGAGAAAAAAACTTCACAACAAGAACATCATCAATTAGATTATCATTTTTGTCAATAATTTGGCAAAACAGCATTTTTTTATGTTTTAACTTTTGAAAATGAATTTTATTTTCAATAATATTTTCACAAATACTAAAACAATTATTTCCATTAATCCTAATAATAGCAATGGCACCAACTCCATTAGGAGATGAAATTGCACAAATATTTTCTTCTCTAAAACCTTGCATAATTACTACAAAATTAATATTTTTTTATCAAAATTCATATTAAATAGTTTTTGCTTTGCAACTAAGAAAAAAAATTTTATATTTGTACCAATGTTTTTTCAAGACTTTATACAATATCTAATAAAGGGGGTATTATTTGGTTTACTGGCTTCGGTCCCTGTTGGACCTGTTGCTGTTTTATGTATTCAAAGAACATTAAATAAAGGACGACTATCGGGTTTTATAAGTGGATTAGGAGCAGCAATTGCAGATTTATTATACACATTATTAGCTACTTTTGGCATTAAATTTATTATTAATTGGATTGATGAATTTCAAAAATGGATAAAATTATTTGGTTCGATAGTATTAATAATAATGGGAGTTAGATTAATACCAATAAATCCGTCAAAACAATTTCGTAAACTAAAAAAAAGCCAGAGTACAAAAGGCTACATTGGTGACTTTTTAAGCACATTTGGACTAACACTATCAAATCCCATATTGTTTATATTATATGCAGGATTTTTGGGCGCATTTTTTATTGATTCAGCTTCGCTAGAAATCTGGCAAATTTTTGTTTTTTTAATTTCTGTATTTATTGGTGCTTCTCTATGGTGGGGATCACTCACTCTAATAGTAAGTTTATTCAGACATAAAATTAAATTACGTAACATATTAATTATTAATCGTATTGCTGGAGTATTAATAATAATTTTTGCAATAGTTGTTCTAGTAATGTTATTTTTACCAGAAAAATATCAATTTTAATTTGATTTTTTAAAAAAAAAAGTTATTATTGTTTAAATTTTTTATTTTCAAAAAAAAATGAAAAAAATAAACATTAATAAAAAAATTACGTCTTCAAAAAAATAATTCTAAAAACATAAATAGATATGAAAAAACTTAGATTGTTATTTATTTTAATTACTTTTTTAACATTATCTTGTATCACTCAATTAAAAGCACAGTACGTATCCGTCAACACATCATTAACAATGCAACAGTTGATACACGACACAATTATGGGATTATGTAGCAATTCCACTGCAGTGCAAAATATTACTTATACAGGTGATGCGGGACAATATGGATATTTTTCAAGGAATAATACTTCATTTCCATTTAATGGAGGTTTAGTATTGGCAACCGGAAATGTTGTTAATGTTCCTCAAAATCCGAGTTCACAAATATCAGATGCTTTAACATCTGGGTCAGATCCCGACTTGGCAACTCTGTCAGGTATGACGATTAATGATGCTTGTATAATTGAATTCGATTTTACGCCAACTACAAATAATATGAGTTTTAATTACATATTTGCATCAGAAGAATTTGATGATTATTGTAATAGCATAAACGATGTTTTTGGATTCTTTCTTTCAGGACCTGGCATTAACGGGCCATATTCAAATGGAGCTGTAAATATTGCTTTACTCCCTAACGGACAAAATGTAACCATCAACAACATTTGTGCTCTTGACAATGGCGTTACTTCCGGAACATATTCCGCTATGGGTACAGCAGCGCCGTTTAACAATTCTAATGTTTTCGACAGACTTACATTTCCATTAACAGCATCATATCCTGTAGTTGCAGGAGTTACTTACCATTTAAAATTGGCTATAGGTGATGCCTCTGACAGAATTTTAGACTCTGGAGTATTTATTGAAGCAGGAAGTATGCAAATAGTACAAAATGCAACATTAGCAAATCTTACTGGAACAACACTTTTGACATGTGACACACCTACTATTCAATTGCAAGTTAACGGTGGTGATAATTATGTATGGAGCAATGGAAGCACATCACCGCAAATTTCGGTAACAAGTGCAGGTACATATACAGTGACAGTATCAGAAAATTTATGCAATACAGTAGATATATTATCAATAACAATTACAGAAGAAATTGTACCATCAATAAACATTAATTATACCTCAACCGATGTTATTTGCAACGGACAAGTTACTTTAACAGGAGATAATTTAATATCCCCCAACTGGATTGGTACGTGGAGCTCTCCTACGTATACAGGTGGAAATTGTTTTTCAAATGTAAACAATCCAACTACAACTGTAACAATAGGACAGAATTATGGTACACATCAATTTATCTGGACACAATCTCACAATACCAATCCTAATTGCGTTGAATCTGATACAGTAAGTATTGTATTTGAGCAACAATTGGACGCCACGCTAGTTCCTATAGATGATCTCTGCTATAATAGTAATAATTTTATGGTGGGAGCTGTTAATTTAGGCGAGTTAAGTTTAACTGGTCCAACAGGATTCACTGCCTCCGCACTAAATACCACAACCGGAGAATTTTCTCCAACATCAACTATTGCCGGCACATACACAATAATAAATAATTTTCCCATAGCAGAATATAATTGTGCTTTGCCAAGAGCCGATACAGTAACATTTACAATATATGAAGGTGTCAATGTAACAAATATTGATATTAATTGTGGACCAAATCCATTGACAGATCCACAACTTCATATTAGTTTTGATGTTTATACAGCAACTACAAATCAACCTATGTCATCACAATACACTATAAACGGCATAGCATACTCAACATCACATTATAATGATCCAACACCAAATCCAAATTATAGTTATGTAGTTAGCGATATTAATAATTGTAATACAATACCTATTGAAGGAACTAGAAATTGTGGTTGTCCTTGGTTTTCCGGCAACATAATTCCTTCAAATACTTTAATATATCTTTGTGAAGGTGCTAGTGCTGGAGATAGTGTCTCTCATGATGGCACAGAAAATATTACTCCATATGACCCAGCTGATGGAATGGGAGTATTCCAATTTATAATAACAAAAAATAACCCATATCCTATTGGAACTATAATAGCAAGAACAAATAATCTTAATTCAATAAATGCAACATTGCTAGGAGCTAATTTCCAATTTGGAGTTATTTATTACATACACCCTGTTGCAGGAGCAAACGATGGTAGTGGCAATCCAGTATTATCTGGAACCTGCTATTCTGTTGGAAGTCCTGCACAAGTAATGTGGAGACAAAATCCTACAGTAATAGCAAGCGATAGAGACACTTGTGGAAAAATAATTCAATTAAATGGAAATAATGTAACAGGATCTATGTATGGTTACTGGACAAGTAACGCAGATTTTTCATGTGTTACTGGTTCTATAAATACTCCAAACCCAACTGTATTAGTTGATACTTTTGGTATTTACACATTTGTTTGGAATATTGTAAACGGTTCATGTACAGCAAGTGATACATGTGAAATATATTTTCGTCACCCACCAACACCTTATGCTGGAATAGACTATGTAACTTGTGCTGATACAGTAGAACTAACTGCATCACAACTTCAAATACCTACATCTCAAATTTCTTGGTCGTGTGTTCAAGGAGGCGGACCTTCTCCTATTCCAATTAATAATGATACAACAATTGCACATAGAGGCATGAACTACGGAACTTATATTTACCGCATAACAGAACAACTTCAAGGTTGTATAGCTTATGATGATGCCTATGTAAATTTTGTTGAAGCTCCGAATCCGATTACTACAAAAACAGCCGACACTGTTTGTGGCTATCAATATCAATTAAATGTAAGTACTACTTCTGGAAGTTCTTCCGGCCAATGGTCTGCTTATCAAGTAGGTCAAGGTGGCACTTTAACTCCATTTGCAGTTACATATAATCCTAATAATGAATCACGTACTCCTTTTGTTGCAGTACCAAGTTTTTCAACTCCTACCATTGACGTATTGTTTGTATGGAATGAAACTAATATCCAACAAGGTTTGATGTGTGAAGGATCTGCAAGTACAACAATTACATTTATCCAAACAACTAGTGCCACAATCCAAGGTGATAATATTGCCTCAAATTGCGGAGGTTGTATTACTGTTACTGCAAATACTACAGGTACTTCAACAGGAACTACCAGCTATTGGTCAACTGATATCGATGGTACTTGGTCAGACATATATAATACCACAGCAACTTTCTGCATTAACGATTCTTCAATTTATGGAGATACAGGCTTTGCAAACTTTACAGTAATGTGGAACCAAGAAATTAGTATTGGAAATTTCTCTTGTCCCTCAACTGCTCCAATTAGTGTATTTCTATATGAACGTCCTCAAGCAAATGCAGGTCTTGATCAAGCGGTTTGCGGAATGTACACAGATTTAGCTGCGGCTTACGATTTACAACCAAATCCAAGGTTTACCCCCTGTGGATTATGGATATTGCCTGTAGGATTTCAAACTACACAATCACCTG
>CAZBPT010000041.1:0-17967 GCA_964493875.1 uncultured Bacteroidales bacterium
TGGATTAAAAGACGGAGGAAAGGAATCGCAAATAATTAAAATTTTGTTCATAATTTATATGGATTTTAACGTTTTTATACATAAAAAATTGTTTATTTTTTTTTATGCCAATATTTTTTATAAATTTGTGGAATAAAAATACCGATGAAAAAAGTCTTATTCCTATTGTTGATATTGTTGACTGGCAGCAATTTTCTTAAAGCTCAGATCTTTCCCAATGACTACGTTGATTTTATTGATGATTTTGCAGACCATCTTGATAATACCATGGAGTTCAGAAAAAATTCTAAGAGTATGGATGATGAGTTTACAACTTTTTGGTTAAGCGATTCTATTGATGACAAAATGCGTAAAGATTTTATTGATATGGCCAATTTGATGTCTTCAAAGGGTTGTGCAGATTATCCCGATTTTGTTCTTCTTGCCGACAATCTTCTTTGTTTTAAAAGGACGAGAATTAGCGATCAGCAATACGAAAGTTATCAAATTGGATTGAATAAATTGTTGACAAAAGGTAAACGCCCAGATTTGAAGTCGGTTTCGGAGTATCTTCGTTCTGTCCGTCAACTTATTGTTAATGATATTGTTCAAAAGAATTCAAGAACATATTGGAAAGTAGAAAACAATGTTTTTACAATACGTTATGACAAGGAATTGAAAATTGATTTTGAAAATGTAAATTTAATAGGTTATCAAGATAAAGACAGTGTAAAAATATATAATACCAATGGTACTTATTGTCCTGAAACTAAATTATGGTATGGAAATGATGGAATGGTATATTGGGAACGAGTTGGCTTTGAACAAGATAAAATTCATGCGAAATTACAAGATTATAAAATTGATTTAAAAAATGTTTCTTTTGTTGCTGATTCTGTTTTTTTTCAAAATACTATGTATTTTAAGGAAGATTTAATGGGAAAGCTACAAGATAAAGCTCAAAATCTTGATAATCCTTCAAAATCAGATTTCCCGATTTTTAATTCTTATAAGCAATATTTTACTATTAAAGACATTATTCCAGGTGTAGATTACGAGGGCGGTTTTACCGTACGAGGCAGATATTTTATTGGTACGGGGACAAAGGAAAAATATGCAAAATTATCTATTGATAAAAATGATACTATTGGTTTAGTTGCAGAGTCACAAGCATTTTATTTTGACTTAAATATGCTTTCAACAATATGTAAAGTTACTTTACATATTGGTAATGATTCAATTTACCATCCTTATTTGAGATTGCAATTTCGCCCAAATGAAAGGAAATTAGAACTAATTCGTACAAAAGACGATTTTTCCAAAATATCTTATTCTAATTCATATCATAATATTTATATGGATTTCACTTGGTTCCAATGGAATATTGATGATGAAAAAATTCTTTTTAATACTATTTCGGCACAAAAAGATAATAAAGAATCCGCTTTTGAATCTGTAAATTATTATAGAGAAGAAAGATATAAGCAAATTAAGAAACGTGATGAAAAATTTCCGTTGGATGTCATTAGCGATTTTGTAAAAGCTAATAACGGGAAATCCGTTTTTCACCTTAACGAACTTTCTTCTTATTTAAGATATCCAAGTTCTCAAATATTATCGATGGTAATGAATTTGGCATATTTGGGATTTGTTAATTTTGATGGAGATACCCAAATGATTACAGTAAATGAAACAACTTGGAATTTTTTGGAATTTCATCACAAAACTAAGGACTCTGATGTTATTCAATTTTCAAGTAGAGTATCGGCAGATAAAACGAATGCCGAACTTAGTCTATTAAACTTTGATTTAAAGATTTATGGTATTCCTGAAGTCCATCTTTCCGACTCTCAAAATGTTCAGATTTATCCTAAAGATAATGTTATTACCTTAAAGAAGGACTGTAGCTTTACTTTTGATGGCGTAATAAAAGCTAGCCAATTTTATTTTTATGGCAGTAATTTTAAATTCGATTATAATCAATTCCTTATTGAGCTTAATAATTGCGATTCTATGAAAATGGTTGCCGAAACCGACATATTAGATGCAAAAGGGAATAAAACTCCTGCTATTGTTAGAAATAAATTGGAACAAATTAACGGCCAATTTTTTATTGATGCTCCAGCAAATAAATCAGGTAGATTTAAGTATAAGGAATATCCTCAATTTTCTTCTTTAAATAAAACTTATGTTTATTTTGACCGACCTGACATTTATAATAAAATATATGATAGAGAACGCTTTTATTTTGAAGTAGACCCCTTTAAGTTAGTAGGTATAAAAGGCTATGATCCAAATAATCTTGTTTTTGGAGGACGATTGGTCTCTGCCGGAATTTTCCCAACAATTGAGGATACCTTGGTTTTGAGAAAATCCGACTGGTCTCTCGGTTTCAATATGAAAACTACAGCTGCAGGTTTGCCTCTATATGAAGGAAAAGCTCATTATTATAATGAAATCGATTTGAGTAACAAAGGGCTGAGAGGTTCTGGTAAAATCGATTATTTAACTTCAAAAATTGATGGTGACTATTTATTGTTTTTCCCCGACCAAATGACAGGACACGCAGAAAAAGTTGATATAAAAAGTCAAAAATCTGGAACTCAATTCCCACAAGCTACTGGAAAAAATAATAAATTAAATTGGCTTGTTTCAAAAGATAAATTTAATATTTTGCGTGATAGTATCGATTTCAATATGTATGACGGTAAAGCAGTTGCCAGTGGCGATTTAGTTCTTGCCTCTTCAGGTTTAACCGGAAATGGATATGTTACCATTGATAATGCAAGATTAACATCTAAAAATTTTGATTATAAACATCATGAAATATTATCCGATACTTCTGATTTTGCTTTGTTTACTGAAAATATTCTTAATTTGGATTTTATTTCCAAAAATGTAAATTCTCATGTTGATTTTGATAAGAAACAAGGAAAATTCATTGCTAATAATGAGACTACAGAATGGAGATTCCCCAAAAATGATTATATAAGCCAAATGAAAGAAATGACATGGCATATTGATAAGAAAGAATTGGAAGTAAATGCAGCTCAAAATATCGCCTCCGAAGCAAAAACATACGATGCTATGGAAAATCCAAAAGGATGGGAAGATTTATTTATGATAGAAGGGCCTAAATTTACTTCTACTCACTATAAACAAGATTCTTTATACTTTTTCTCGCCTCGTATTATTTTTGATTACGACAGTTTGATATTATCTGCCGAAGACGTAAAATTCCTTAATGTTGCAGATGCTCAAATATTCACAAACAATCAAAATCTTGTTGTCGAACAAGAAGCTGTAATTAGACCTTTAAAAAAAGCTATAATTGTTAACGATTCTATTGAACGTCATCATAAAATATATGATTCTTATGCGGAAATTTATTCTAAAAACAATTATTCCGGTAAAGGTTATTATGATTATTTAGATGCTGTAGATAAAATTCAAAAAATTTATTTTGATACTGTTTATGTAACAAAGGATGGTGCCAGTCGTGCAAAAGGAACTGTTACCGAAGATGTTAATTTCTCATTTAGTCCGCATTTCAAATTTTTTGGTGATGTTCATCTATATGCTGACAATAAAATATTTGAATTTGATGGTGCTTCTTCAATTGTCAATACTTGTGATACGGCAATGTCTAATTGGGTGAAATTTAGAAGTTATATCGATCCGAAGGATATTTATATCCCAATAGATTCTAATTTGTATAGTATCAATAAATTCAGGTTACTCAATGGTTTAGTTTATTCTACCACGAATACTGTCACACCACATTTCTTGAAAAAACGTGGCAATCAGTATGACCAGGAAATTATGACTGCTAAGGGATTTTTGACATATAATGAAGAAGAAAATAGTTACATTATTGCTTCAAAAGAAAAGATAAATAATCCGGATACAGTTGACAATATTGTTAAATTTAATAAATTTGATTGTATTCAATCTGGTGAGGGAGATGTAGTTTTAAGCCGTGATTTCGGAGCGTTCAAAACAAATGCTTATGGAAACTATGAAATTACTCCCCAAACTGATACTGTAAGTATTAATCTGACAATGGTTCTAGATGCTTATTTTAGTTCAGAAGCAGAAAAAAGAATGGCAACGGTTATTAATTCTGTTGGAGGCTTAAATCCTCTTGATCTTCGTAGCGATAACTATGAAAAAGCAATATACAGATATCTAGGTCAAAGAGATGCTGATGCTTGGTATGCAAATATTGGACTTGGAAACTTTAACAGACAACCTAGTCAATTAGACGATAAATTTGTATTTACCGACATAAACATGTTCTGGGACAGAAAATTTAATTCTTTTCTATCTTATTGTCCTATAGGTATTGCAAATATCGGAACTAATCAGGTTAATAAGATGGTACCTGCTTTTATCCGAATTGAAAAAACAAGACGTGGCGATATTTTTGATATGCTAATTGAAGTCGATGTGGAAACCTGGTTCTATTTCCGCTATTCTAATGGATTTTTCTTCGCTTTGTCTTCAGATGAATCTTTCAATAATATTGTATATAATGCAAATGACAAAAACAGAAAAGGAGAAGGACCTGTATATCAGTATGGAATGGGAAGTTCTGTTAATATGAAACGTTTTAAAGAAGCCATGTATAAATATTTTAAAATAACTCAATAAATGGCGGAAAAAATTAATAAAAAAATTTTTTCATATTTAATAATTTCTCTGTTTGGAATAGTATATTTACTTTTTCCTACGATAAATTTTACTGGCGATTGTTATGAATATGCCAGTAATATTTTACATGGTGAAGATTTATTTTACCCGCATCATCTTTTGTTCAACGCAATTCTATATGTTCCTGTAACCCTTTTTAATATTACTAATACGCTAAATTTTATTTGTATTATTAATGGCGTTTTTGCTATACTGACGTTGTTAGTTGTGAATGCAATTTTGTTGAGACGAAAAAATGATATTCCACATTTATCAATGTTAATAATTGTAGCAGCGAG
The DNA here is from genome assembly GCA_964493875.1 of uncultured Bacteroidales bacterium. Lineage (GTDB taxonomy): Bacteria > Bacteroidota > Bacteroidia > Bacteroidales > ML635J-15 > Bact-19. The sequence continues at coordinate 4,971 of CAZBPT010000041.1, forward strand.
TTTTGCTTTCATGAGATTTGCAACAACAGCAGAAACATATATTTTGCCTTTGTTCTTTTCTTTGTTAGCAAGTCGGTTGATACTTGATAAGAAATTTGTTTTCGCTGCAGGTCTTTTTGCTTCTATTGCCTGTCTCTTTCATCAAATACATGTGTTTTGGTGGCTTGGCTTATTCCTTTATGTGATTTTGATGAATAAAGAAAAACGTTTTTTGTCGATAGTTAAATATTTATCCTCAGCTTTAATTATTCCAATAATTTATTTTTTAGTTTTTGTTTTTACAAAAAACAATTACTATTCGTTAGTAGATTTTGTGTTTTATGATTATTTTCATTATGATAATGTAAGTATTTCGTTTTCTTTTAAAGCTTTTTTACTGACGTTAATAAATTTTATTCGTAGTTTTGTTCAGGCTCATGGATATTTTATTCCTATGGTAAAACAATATCCTTATATGCTTGTTTTTGCAGTCATTGCTATTTGTTTTTTTGTTATTGGAATTATAAAGATACGTGAGACTACAATAAAAACAAATAAGAATGAATCTGATAAAATTTTTGCTTTTTCTCATTTGTTAATATTTTTTTTACAATTGATATTTGCATTTTTATCGAATGGCAATGCTGAGTTTATGGTTATGATCCCATTTGCTCTGATTATATTTTTTGCTTATTTCCTTTCGATAAAAAAAATGCCGATGATATTTTTTGCAGTTTCCTTATTCATTTGGAATTTTTCATGGGGAATTTTGCCGTCTCATTTTCTAGAATTAAACTCTTCGACAGTGATAATGAGATATATTGGTGAAAATAATGATAAATGTTATTATATAAAAAAGGGACAAACAGTACGCAATGGTTTAATATATCAAAATCCTGAGAGGAAAATAAACGTTATTAGCGTAAAACAAGGCGTTGATGTAGATTTGGATACTATTATTAATGATAATGAATATCTTATCAGTGATTTTGTAAATAAGGAAAATTTTTCGAGAGAATCATTGGTTTTTGACGAAATCAAGCTATCGGAAAAATATAATATTAGCAATTACGACACTATAAAATATGATTTAGGCGAAGTATTGTTAGTGAAAATTCACAAAAAATAATAATTATACATATTTATGTAGAAAAAAAATTTAATTCTAAAAAAAAAATGTATTTTTGTACAAATTAAAATAATAAATATGACAAATACAATTAATTCATTACGCGATAAAGCCAGTATGAGATGGCTTGCGTTATTATTGCTTTCATTAGCAATGTTCTGTTCATATATTTTTATGGATATTCTGTCACCTGTAAAAGACCTTATGCAATCGACACGAGGCTGGGATTCAACAGCTTTTGGAACAATGCAAGGTTCAGAAACCTTCCTAAACGTTTTTATCTTTTTCTTAATTTTTGCAGGGATTATTCTTGACAAAATGGGGGTACGTTTTACTGCCCTTCTTTCTGGTGCAGTAATGCTTATCGGTGCAGTTATCAAATGGTATGCTGTTAGTGATGCTTTTGTAGGTACAGGTTTGGAAACTTGGTTTAACAACAATCTTAACCACATCCCTGTTTTTGAACAATTGGGGGTTTCTCCATTTTATGAAGGTATGCCTGCTTCTGCAAAATTAGCATCTGTAGGTTTTATGGTTTTTGGTTGTGGTGTTGAAATGGCTGGTATCACAGTTTCTCGTGGTATCGTAAAATGGTTTAAAGGCAGAGAAATGGCAATGGCAATGGGTTCCGAAATGGCTTTGGCTCGTTTGGGTGTTGCTACTTGTATGATTTTCTCTCCGTTTATTGCAAAAGTGGCAGGAAGTAGCTATGCCGACCAAATGTACGACAGTAATGTAACAAATTCTGTTGCTTTCGGTGTAATTCTGCTAATGATTGCGTTGATGATGTTCATTGTATATTTCTTCATGGATAAAAAATTGGATTCACAAACAGGTGAAGTAGAAGAAAAAGACGATCCATTCCGCATAAAAGATTTGGGCGGTATTCTTTCAAGTGGCGGCTTTTGGCTTGTTGCACTTCTCTGTGTACTTTACTATTCTGCAATTTTCCCATTTCAAAAATATGCTGTAAATATGTTACAATGTAATTTGACTTTAACTGCACCCGATCCTAATTCTTTTTGGGCATCAAATACAGTTACTTTTGTACAGTATGCAATTATGGTTGTAGTAGCAATTTTTGCTTTCTTAAGCAATTTCCGTAAAGGAGCTACAAAAATTGTTTTATTGTTAATATCAATAGTTGCTTTGGTAGTTTTCTGCTATATGGGCTATATGCGTCAATCTGCTGAAACCATATTTGCAGTATTCCCACTATTGGCAGTAGGTATTACACCAATACTTGGCAGATATGTAGATACAAAAGGTAAAGCTGCATCAATGCTTATGATAGGTTCAATTTTGTTAATAGTATGCCATTTAACATTTGCTTTCGCATTACCAATGCTTAAAGGTAACGCAATTGGTGGCATTATATTAGCTTATATAACGATTCTTGTACTAGGAGCATCTTTCTCTTTGGTTCCTGCATCTTTGTGGCCAAGTGTTCCAAAGCTTGTTGACCAAAAAGTTATTGGTTCTGCTTATGCACTTATTTTCTGGATTCAAAATATCGGTTTGTGGTTATTCCCATTATTGATTGGTAAAGTTTTGGATAAAACAAATCCAGGTGTTGTTAAAGCTCTTGCTGACGGAGAAATTACAGCTCAACAAGCATCTATTTCATATGACTATACTTATGCACTTATAATGCTTGCTTGTCTTGGCGTAGCAGCATTGATTTTAGGCTTTGTTTTAAAAGCTTGGGATAAGAAAAAAGGTCTAGGTTTGGAATTGCCAAATATTAAAGAAAAATAAAAATAAAAATATTAGTTAAATTTTTTTAGTAAAATACCATCGAAAGATGGTATTTTTTTGTTATTTTTGCATTTTGATATAAAATGAAGGACGTAAACAAACAGAATGTTGTAGAAATTATTGGTGCAAGGGAAAATAATTTAAAAAATATTGACGTATCAATACCTCACAATAAATTGTCTGTTATTACAGGATTAAGTGGCAGTGGAAAATCTTCTTTAGCATTTGATACTATTTATACCGAAGGTCAAAGAAGATATATGGAAACATTGTCGTCTTATGCTCGTTATTTTATTGGAAATATGGAACGCCCCGATGTAGATTCTATTGAAGGACTTTTACCCGTAATTGCAATACAACAAAAAACTACTGTAAAAAACCCACGTTCTACTGTTGGAACAATTACCGAAATTTACGACTATTTACGATTGCTATTTGCTCGCGCTTCAACCGCGTATTCTATGGAAACAGGCGAGAAAATGGTAGTCTATTCTGACGATGAAATCGCAAATACTATTATAAATAATTATAAAGGTAGACAAGTTTATTTTCTTGCTCCACTTGTTTCTTCACGAAAAGGACATTATAAAGAACTTTTTGAACAAATGCGGAAAAAAGGTTATCTCAGTGTTCGTGTCGATGGCGAAATTCAAGAAATTATCTATAATATGAAACTCGATAGATATAAAAATCATGATATTGAAGTCATTGTCGATAAATTTGTAGTGAAAGAAGATGATTATCCAAGAATGAAAAAATCTATCGACTTAACGATGACACTTGGAAAATCGAGTATGATGATTCTTGATAAAGAAACTAACAAACTGCGATATTTCAGTCGTTCTTTAATGTGTCCTACTTCAGGTATATCATACAAAAAACCTGCTCCAAACAGCTTCTCTTTTAATTCACCCGAAGGTGCATGCAGTAAATGTAATGGCCTTGGCGAAATCTCTGATATCGATATGTCTAAAATTATTCCTGATAAAACTAAGTCAATTTATGATGGTGGAATAGTTTTTCTAGGTAAATATAAAAGTTCTATGCAATTTTGGATTTTGGAAGAATTGGCTAATCAATTAAACTTTTCGTTGAAAACTCCAATAGAAGAATTGTCAGATGAAATTTTAGACATTATTTTATATGGCTACTCAAATCAATTAAATTTAACAAATACACCTCTTGGTAAAACTTCAAATTATCTTGTGAATTTTAATGGTATTGTCGAAGCTATCAAAGCCAAACAAGAGGAAGAACAAGATAGTAGCAACTTACTTAAACCTTCTTTAAAATACAATAAGTTTGTTGTTTGCCCTAAATGCAACGGCTCTCGTCTAAAAAAAGAAGCTTTGTATTTTAAATTCGCCAACAAAAATATATACGAACTCTCTTTAATGGATGTCCAGGAGTTATATGATTTCTTTTCTGATATTGATCCAATTCTTACTGATAGAGAAAAATTAATTGCTACTGAGATAATAAAAGAAATTAAAACTAGATTGAAGTTTTTGTTGAATGTGGGATTAAATTATTTGTCGCTAAATCGTCCAACTAAATCATTATCTGGAGGTGAATCGCAACGTATAAGATTGGCAACGCAAATAGGTTCTCAACTTGTAAATGTTATGTATGTCTTCGATGAACCAAGTATTGGACTTCATCAAAGAGATAATGAAAAATTAATTGATTCTTTAAAAGAACTTCGTGATAAAGGAAATACCGTAATCGTTGTTGAACATGATACCGATATGATATTAAGTGCCGAATATATTATTGATATAGGTCCTGGTGCAGGTAGAAAAGGGGGGTATTTGGTATTTCAAGGAAAATTATCAGATTTGTTGAAAACAGACTCTATTACTGCAAAATATCTTTCCGGTGAGAAAAAAATCGAAATTCCTGCAAAGAGAAGAGAAATTTCCGACAAGTCAATTAAAATTTTTGGTGCAAAAGGAAATAATCTGAAAAATATCAATGTGGAAATTCCTTTAGGAGTATTTGTTTGTGTTACCGGTGTATCAGGAAGTGGAAAATCTTCTTTGATAAATGAAACATTAGTGCCTTATTTAAGCAAAATATTTTATCGTTCAAATGTTTTTCCTTTGCCGTTTGATAAAATCGAAGGCATTGAAAATGTTGACAAAATCATTGAAATTGACCAATCTCCGATAGGACGTACTCCACGTTCCAATGTTTCAACTTATACAGGACTTATGACCGATTTCAGGGAGATTTTTGCATCATTGCCAGAATCAAAGATAAGAGGCTATAAATCAGGAAGATTTTCTTTTAATGTAAATGGAGGTCGTTGTAATTCTTGTCTCGGTGCAGGAATGAAAACTATTGAAATGAATTTTCTTCCCGATGTTTATGTTAAATGCGATACTTGTGATGGAAAACGATATAACAGAGAAACACTTGAAGTGAAATTTAAAGGTAAATCTATTGCCGATGTCTTGGATCTGACGATTAATGCTGCCGTGGATTTCTTTGAAAATATTCCTAATATTTATTCCAAATTGTTATTGTTAAAAGAAATAGGATTAGGATATATCGTTTTAGGTCAATCTGCTACAACTTTATCCGGAGGCGAAGCTCAACGAATAAAATTGGCTACAGAACTTATGCGAAAAGATACAGGAAAAACTATTTATATTCTTGATGAACCTACAACTGGTTTACATTTCGAAGATATTAATGTTCTCCTCAAGGTATTAAATAGACTTATCGATAGAGGTAATTCAATGATTGTTATTGAACACAATTTGGATATAATCAAATCTGCCGATTGGATTATTGATTTAGGTCCCGAAGGAGGTCAGGGCGGTGGAGAACTTATTACCCAAGGTACTCCGGAATTTGTATCTAATAATACTTCAAGCTATACAGCCAAATATTTAAAAAAGATATTGGAAGAAAAATAATTTTATAGAATTATTTAATAATTATTTCAATAATACAATTAAAATAAAGATAATAATTTCACAATTAACAATGTGAAAATATTACTTTCTTTCTAAAATTAAGTATGTAAATGCAGGATCGTGTTCCAGATGTTTTTCTTCTGAAATAATGTTCCAATCATCAAAATTAATTTCAGGGAAAAAAGTATCTGCATCGTAACTTTTGTGAACTTGCGTTAAGTATAATTTATCGGCACGAGGATAAAATGTATTATAAATCATTGCTCCTCCTATGATGAAAACTTCATCTTCTACTGCTACTTTTTTAAGTGCTTCCTCGATATTAGAAACAACTTCTGCTCCAGTAAAGGCAATACTGTCTTCTTCGGGGATATGTGAAATTACAATATTTCTGCGGTCTGTTAACGGACGTTTGGGAAGCGAAATATAAGTGTTTCGTCCCATAATTACCGAATGATTTATTGTTATTTGCTTGAAACGTTTTAAATCACCTGAAAGATGCCACAACAATTGATTGTTTTTTCCAATGGCATTTTTTTCACCTACTGCTACTATAATTGATATTTTCATAATTAAATAGATACTTCTGCTTTTATGTGAGGATGTGAATTATAGTTTAATAATTCAAAATCTTCATATTTATAATCGAAAATTGATTTTACATTTGGATTTATTTTCATTTGAGGAAGAGGAAGAGGTCCGCGAGCTAACTGAATATCTACTTGTTCAAAATGATTGTTGTAAATATGTGCATCTCCAAAACTATGAATAAATTCATAGGCTTCATATCCGCAAACATTAGCAATCATCATTGTAAGTAAGGCGTATGAAGCGATGTTGAAAGGTACTCCTAAAAAAACGTCAGCACTGCGTTGATAAAGCTGGCATGATAATTTATTGTCGGCAACGTAAAATTGAAAAATTGTGTGACAGGGGGGGAGAGCCATGTTTTCTATATCGGCAACGTTCCATGCTGAAACAATATGTCTACGTGAATCAGGGTCTTTTTTTAGTCGTTCTATCAGTTGAGATATTTGGTCAATGTGTTCGCCATTTGCTTTTTCCCATTTTCTCCATTGATAACCGTAAATATGTCCTAGGTTACCATCTTTATCTGCCCATTCGTCCCAAATATGAACTCCATTGTCGTTCAAAAATTTAATATTTGTATCACCATTAAGAAACCATAACAATTCATATATTATTGATTTTAAATGGAGTTTTTTTGTTGTTAATAAAGGAAATCCATTTTGAAGATTAAATCGCATTTGATAAGCAAAAATACTTTTTGTTCCTGTTCCTGTGCGGTCACTTTTACTTATTCCGTTATCTTTAATATGTTTTAATAATTCTAAATATTGTTTCATATTTTTATTTATAGATTTCTAATACAAAAATAACATAAAAATATCTAAAAAATACTTTTTTGATTTTTGTTGATAAATTATATTTTTTTTTACAAATTTTACAATTATTGTTATATCGTACAATGCTTTTTATATAAAGTGTATTTTTGCCAAATCATGAGAATTGAGCAGAAAAATATTAAATCATATTTGTTATTGGTATTAATATACCTAATTTTTTCTTTTTTATTAAAAACGTTTGATTATATTGAAGTTGATTATATAAATATTTCAGATTTTTTTATTTCGTTATTATATAATTTTATTGTAAATAGTTTGTTATCAGTAATTATTTTTCCTTTTTATTATATTTTTTCGTTAAAAATTCCAAAGACATCAATTATTATTTCTTCGATAGTGTTATCCGGCTTTTTTTTGTTGGAGTCTTCTTTAGTAGTTTATTGTCAGAAAACAGGAGAGTTGATGGGTACAGAATTTCTTACTCGCTCTTTTTCAGAAATTTATTTAACAGTTAAGGCTGTAAGCAGTCCGGTATTTGTTTTTCTGCTTTTTACTCTTATTATTTCAATTTTCGTTTTTTTAGGTTTGTTTTTACAAAGATATAAAGATAAAATTTTTAAGGGCAAAAAAATTTCCATAATTATCTTTTTAATATTATTAATTTGTTCTCCATTTGTTTTTGCATTAAGATATTTTACTTCTTTTGCAGAAAGTTCTGCCAATGAAAATTTTATTGTCAATAAAACATATTTTGCTATTTATTCAAGTTTTGCATTTCAAAAAAATATTAATTATCTGAATTTTAATACAATTGATGGTAGTTTTGAAATTAGTGATAGTCTTTTGGATGAATTTGCTAATGAATATCCTGAAAGACAAATTGACGATAAATATTATCCTTTAGAATATTATAATGAAAATTTTATGGATAATCTTTCTCCATATTTTTCTGAATCTGAGAAAAATCCTGACGTAATCTTAATTATTGCCGAATCTTTTTCACATAAGCTATTTTATGAACACGAAGACAGTATTACTTTCACGCCTTTTTTCGATAGTTTAGAAAATGAAAGTCTTTATTGGAAAAATTGTCTATCACTTTGTCCTAGAAGTTTTGCTGCTTATCCTTCTATTTGGGCTTCTCTACCTCTTGGCGTTTCGGGATTTCAATTTGGTAAAATGCCCTTTCATAACTCGTCTATAAAAATCTTTGATGAAAATAAATATAATACGACTTTATTTTACGGAGGAGATCCATCGTTTGAAAATAAAAAAAGTTTTTTGGAAAAAAACGATGTCAAATATATTCTGGATTATACTAAAATTAGAACTGATAAGAATTCTGATGATTGGGGATTATTTGACAGTATTGTTTTTAACTTAATGATTGATTCATTGAAAAATAATACATCACCATTGTTTTATTCTTTTGTAACACTAAGCACTCACGATGGATTATCTCTAAAGAATAAAGAAACGGAAGAATATTATTATGATAAAATAAGACAAATAATAAAAGATTTGCCACAAGATCGACAAAAATTTTATTTAGAAAACATAAAGAGAATATCTGCTTATTATTACTTTGATGCGTGTTTGCGAAAATTTATTTCCGATTATTTAAAAATTAGAAAGAATACCATTTTTGTAATTGTGGGTGATCATTCACTTGGAGCTTTTTCAAAAGATGAAATATCTGTTTACCATGTTCCTTTGGTTATATATTCTCCATTATTAAAAGAAAAAAAAGTTTTTCCTTCCATAATTTCTCAAAATGACATTATTCCAAGTGTTATGAAATTATTAGAAAAAAAATATGATTTTAAAATGCCCGAAAAAATTCATTGGCTTGGAAATCCTCTTGATACATCTTCATCTTTCTCTTCAAAACAAAAAATGATTTTTTTCGATAATTCACGCATATTAAGCCGTTTTATTTATGAAAATTATTATTACATAAAAGGAAATAATCTTGAAAATGAGAAACTCTATTCTTTTGCTGATGAAAATCTCGAATTAATTGTTGAGGATAATGACAGTATAAAAGAAATTATAAAGGAAAAAATGGATTTATTTACAAGTATTAATTATTATGTATATCTTAATGATAAATTGTATAAATATCAAAAAGATGATTCTAAATATAAAATTTTAGATAAATATCAGCATTTAAATGAAATTTCATTAATAAATCCAGATAAAAATTCCAGTAAAATTAAAGACATTTATATTTATCCTTTCAGACGGTTAATTACAAACAACAAATATAAAAAACTTAAAATTGATTTGGCTCTTGAAATAAAATTTTCTAAATTAGCACCAGAAGAATCTACTTATCCTTTTATTCAATTTATTTGCACTAATTTGGAAAAGAGAGTAAAAAACACTTCCTATATAAATTCATCTCTTAATATTTCTAAAAAAGATCTTATTAAAAATAAATATAATTTTATCAGAATAGAAAAAGAATTTAATATTGAAGGACAGAGCAATGTAGAACTGGAAATCAGATTACAAAAAGTATTTAATGAATTTCTTGATGGTATTTCTCCTAATAATCTGAAAACTACAATAAAAAATATTAATGTGGAGGTTTCTGCCTATTAATTATAAAAAAATATATTAGATTATTATTTTGAAAATATTTTATTTATTTCTTTGTTAATATCTTCATAATCATAGCCTTTACTCGACGCAAAGGATTTTACTTTATTGATGATTTCGTGCTTATCGCAATTTTTATTTAGTGATTTATATTTATCGATAATAATTTTGTGCAAGTTATCTTCATATATTTTATTATCAATCTCATTGAAAAATTTTTTTATTTTTTTTTCATCAATTCCTTTACTGATTAGTTCGTAAAAAATTTTATTTTTCCCCCATTTGTTAAACGCGATTTTATCGTTAATAAAAGCAGCTATGTATCTTTCTTCATTTATGAAGTTATTATCAATTAGATTTTTTATAATAAAGTCTAATTCTTCATCCGATAAATTTTCTTTGAATAAAAATCTCTTTATGTCAAAAGTTGATTTCTCGCCTCTAGAGCAATACTTACAAGATTTGTTTAGGATTAATTTTATCCTTGGATTGTCGATTTCTTTATTCATTAAGGAAATTTTGTCTTTTTATGGATTCATCATGAATGAGCGTTAATAATTTTAGCAGAAAAGTTTTAGAAATATTCTTTTTTTCTGCATAATTTTCTCTTGTGCTAATTACTTCTTTCCATCGTTCAATTTGGAGAGGAGCAACGTTATTCTCTTTTTTTAGTTTTCCGATTTTTTCGCTGATAATAAATCTTTCGGAAAGTTTATCAAGGATTTCGCTATCAATTTTGTCGATAATATTTCTATAATCATTAATTTTAGAATTAAAATCATCATTATCAGAAGATGTACTTTTTTCTTTCAAATTAGTGATAATATCAAGTAATTCTATCGGAGTAATTTGTTGTTTTGCGTCTGACAAAGCATTTTGAGGGTCAAAATGAGTTTCAATCATAAGTCCGTCAAAATTTAGGTTCATAGCTTCTTGAGAAATTTCAAATATATAATTTTTATTACCTGCGATGTGACTTGGATCGCAAATAATTTTTATATTTGGAAATTCTCTTTTTATTTCTATTGCTTTATCCCAGAGAGCTAAATTTCTGTATTTTGTTCTTTCATAAGGATAGAATCCTCTAAAAACGGCGTATACATTTTTGAATCCGGCATTATAAAAACGATTGATATTTCCTTTCCATAAGTCTAAATCTGGGAAAATTGGATTTTTGATAAATACAGTAAAATTTGTATTATTTGAGCATGCGTTAATAATTTCATTAACGAATAGGGGATTGCTTACCGTTCTTGCACCTAACCAAAAAGCTGAGAGCCCCGCATTTGCAATTAATTCAAGATGTCTTGCATTAGCAACTTCACTTATGACTGGCATATTGAAAATCTTACTTACTTTTATTAATAAATCGATACCTTCTTTTCCCAATCCTTCAAAATCATTCGGATTTGTGCGTGGTTTCCATAATCCTGCTCTAAAGAAATCAGGATTAATTAATTCTTTTATTTGTTTTGCTGTTTCAAATAGTTGATGTTCGGATTCCACAGCGCAAGGACCGCATATTAATAATTTATTCTTGAATACCATTTTTGCGGGATTATTATTAGTGACTCCTGCAGGATTCGAACCCGCATCGAAAGAACCGGAATCTTTTATTCTATCCATTGAACTAAGGAGCCAATATTATTCAATATTTATTTCATTATTTGAACATACGAAAATAACATCTCCTAAATTATCATAACCTGAAAATAATTTTTCTCCGAATTTTGTTATTAAGGCATCATTAATGCCGATGATATTTAGGCCGGTGTAAGTCGCATTTACATTAATAACATTACTGTAGCTTTCATTTTCTTCTTGTTTGATGAATTCTACGTTGTCTAGTATAATTGGGATTCTTCCCGAACGAATTAATGTTTTAAATCTGTCAATAAAATCAATATGTTCGTCGTTTATCGTAATGACATGTACAATAATATTAGATTTTTTCCAATCTGGATGTGTAGAAATGATAAAGCTTAGCATTATCATCAAGTTAATATTATTTTCATCAATATTATTTATCCAAATATGAATTCCACCTTTATAGAGTGTAGTTTTTAGAGAAGAAGACAAGAACAAGAAATCGAAATTGCCAACTTTTATTGTATTGTAGTGATTAATTGCTTCTGTAATTTCGTTTGTTTCACCTTTTCCAAACTCAAATAGAACCATGTTGTTTGACAAACCAGAAATACCAGGTGTTTGAATTGCTTGTGTTAAAGAAATTAATCTTGATGGTGATATTATAGTGTCGATGAAAACGCTTGATTTTCCTTCTGTTTCTTTAATTAATTTGAATTTTTCTTTCTCCGCTTTCTGGTAATTTTCTTTTGTAAAATCACCTTCAATTTCGTGTAAATATGTTGAAAATCCGTATTTGTATGCTATCCAATTTAACAACCTGATGGCATTCATACGTAAAAAGGTTTTATTAGATACACATATTATACTTGGTCGCCAGTCGGAAAATAATTTTTTACCGTTTTGCTTTTGAAAAAATAGACGTAAATTTCGCATTAATTGAGAAATCGAATTTGTAAAAATTGCTTCAAATCCGCTTCTGTTTTTGTGAATGTTGTTTATGTATATGTAAATTATTGTTAATATACTAAATGCAAAAATAGCATAAAACATATTAATTCGAAACATAATCCAAACAGATATTACAAAGCCTATTAAAGAGAGCCACCACCTGGATTTAAAAACTGGTCTGTATGAAGGAGACGAACCAAAGTGATGTAGAAATGATATCAAACATAAACTTCCATAAGTCAATAGGAAAAACATAGAAATTATTACTGCAACAGCATTAATATCGCCCATAAATACAAAAATAAGAGCCAATGCAAAAGTAAATATTGTAGAGTTTATCGGTTCTCCGTCTTTTTCTCTTTCTTTAATTAAAAAATCGTTAATTTTTTTTGAAGGAAAAATACTATCTTTTGCAAGTGCTTGTAAAGTTCGTGGAGCGACCATGGAGGAACCTAATGCAGATGATAATGTTGACGCTGCTAATCCTATTGGAATAATGAAAGATCCTCCAATAGCAATTTTTGTCATTATCATTTGATTTTCAGTTAACTGTATTGTTGTTGCGGAGCCTGCTAATTTATATCCTACAGCAATATAAACTATCATTCCCAATAATGTAGCAGCAATTGTACCTTTGGGTATTGATTTTCCCGGATTTTTTAAATCTCCAGACAAACCCACACCGGCTGTCATTCCTG
>CAZBPT010000041.1:17977-18699 GCA_964493875.1 uncultured Bacteroidales bacterium
TTGTTTGATGACAATATTAATATTAATACCGTTGTAAATGCAGGAAATATTATTGCCAAAACGATGAAAAAATTATCAAAATTTTTTATTCCAAAATTCGATAAAAATAATCTTGAACTTTCTTCGCTATCACTATTTCCTCCAAGAAAGAACATTAATATTGAAATGAACAATATTGTTACAATCAAATACAATATTTTCATACCCATATTTGTTCCTTTTTTGTAGATTAGGAAGAATAGCCCAACGATTGAAGGAACGCTGATAAATTGTCGCGGAATATGAAAATTGAATGTATTAAAAAAGAAATCGAAGAAGAATGAAAATGCTTCAGTAAAGGCAATGATGTAGAAAGCTATACTTATTGCTTGAGATAAATATAGAGTGATTCCAATCGTGCTACCTATATTTAAACCGAAAGAACGAGAAATCACGTAATATTCTCCGCCTCCTTCTACACGTTTATTTGTGGCAATTTCTGATAGTGCCAAAGCGGTTGGTATTGTTACCAAATGACCAATTATTATTAAGAATAATACTCCAACAAATCCTAAGGAACCTACAGCATACCCAAAGCGAAGAAACAAAATTGCTCCTAATATTGTAGATATTGCCGTCATAAAAACGGGAAGTGATCCAAACTGCTTTTTTCCGTTATTTGTATTCTCTGTCATAATCTCTTTTTGCAAAGTTAATATATTTTTACAAAAAAAAGCGACAAA
>CAZBPT010000042.1:0-18604 GCA_964493875.1 uncultured Bacteroidales bacterium
TGTAGAATTAATTAAAAAAAGTATGCAGATATAAAAAAGCGTTAGAAAGTATTAAGGGATTAATACTTTCTAACAAAAATAAAAATTACTAACTATGGAAAATTATAATATTATAAAATTATGAATTTAATCTACAATATTAATTTTTTATACTATTAGTTATTCTGCAGTTTGATTCACATCAGCTGCTTCTTGTGTAGTTTTAACTTTTTTAGAACCACGACGAGTAGATTTTTTAGCAGTTGATTTAGAGCTTTCTTTAGATGTAGCAGCTAATGCATTTTCATTAAAGTCTACTAATTCCATCAAGCACATCTCAGCATTGTCGCCAAATCTGTTCATAGTTCTAATAATTCTTGTATAACCACCTGGACGTGTACCAACTTTTACTGCAACATTTGTAAAAAGTTCAGTTACAGCGTATTTGTTACCTAAATAGCTAAAAACGATACGATAATTGTGAGTTTTATTATCAGCATCAATTTTAATAGCTTTAGTGATAAGAGGTTCAATATATTTTCTTAATTCCTTAGCTTTTGCTACGGTGGTAGTAATTTTTTTATTAAGGATTAGGGAACTTGCCATATTTGACAACATAGCTTTTCTATGAGAGCTTGTTCTACCTAAATGATTTATTGTTTTATTGTGTCTCATTGCTTCTAATATTATTCTTTATCAACTTTATCTAATTTATATTTACTCACGTTCATACCGAAAGAAAGGTTTTTACTAACAAGTAAAGTTTCCAATTCAGTAAGAGATTTTTTACCGAAATTTCTAAATTTCAACAAATCTGATTTATTATATTTAACCAAATCTGCCAAAGTTTCCAATTCGGCAATTTTCAAACAATTTAAAGCTCTAACAGAAAGGTCCATGTCGATTAATTTAGTTTTCAACAATTGTCTCATTCTAATATTATCTTCATCAAATTCGTCATTTTCCGGTTTCTTTTCAATTTCAAGAGCGATATTTTCGTCAGAGAACAAAATCAAATGTTGAATTAAGATACGAGCAGCTTCCTTAAGAGCATCCTTAGGATTAATAGAGCCGTCAGTATCAATTTCCAAAATTAATTTATCATAATCGGTTTTTTGTTCTACCCTCATATCTTCGCGATAAAATTTCACATTTCTGATAGGAGTAAAAATAGAAGTAATAGGAATTACACCGGGTCTGTCGTCAGACAATTTTTGTTCGTCATCAGTTACATATCCACGTCCTTTAACGATAGTGAGTTCCATTTTTATTCTTGCACCTTCATTGATATTACAAATTACGAGTTCAGGGTTTAGAACTTTAAACGCATTTAAAGACGCAGTTATATCGCCTGCACAGAATTGTTTTTTATCGGCAGTACCCACAATTTCGACAACAGCTTTATCACTATTATAATCTTCAATTTGTTGTTTAAAACGTACTTTTTTAAGATTTAGAATAATTTCACTAACGTCTTCTAAAACGCCATCGATAGTTGAAAATTCGTGACTAACACCTTCAATATAAACAGAATTTATAGCGAATCCTTCGAGAGAAGAAAGCAAAATTCTGCGAATAGCACTTCCAATGGTTACACCGAATCCTGGTTCTAATGGGCAAAATTCGAATTTTCCATGAAAAGCATCGCCTTTCAACATTTTAACCTGTTCTGGTTTTATAAAGTCTTTAACCGTCATTTTTATTATTTTGAATATAATTCTACTATTAATTGTTCTTTAATTGTTTCTGGAATATCTTCACGTTCTGGAATTGTCATAAATTTTCCTGATTTTGAATTTTCATCCCATTCAATCCAAGGATATTTTGTATGATTAAATCCTGTTAAAGAATCAGTAACAACTTCTAATGATTTTGAGCGTTCTCTTACACCTACTACATCACCTGGTTTTAAAGTAACAGAAGGCACATTACAAATGTTACCATTTAAAGTAATATGACAATGAGTAACTAACTGACGAGCAGCAGCACGAGTTTTAGCAATACCCATTCTATAAACTACGTTATCCAAACGAGATTCTAATAATTGTAATAAAATAACACCTGTTACTCCTTTTATTCTATTAGCTCTATGAAAAATATTTCTAAATTGTTTTTCTAATACGCCATAGGTATATTTTGCTTTTTGTTTTTCATTTAACTGAACACCATATTCAGTAGATTTTCTTCTTTTACGAGTTAATCCGTGAAATCCGGGAGGATAATTTTTTCTTGCTAAAACCTTATCCGGTCCAAATATTGCTTCACCAAATTTTCTTGCTATTTTTGTTTTTGGTCCTGTATATCTTGCCATTTCTAATAAATTTTAAAATTAAACTCTTCTTCTTTTTGCTGGACGACAACCGTTATGAGGCATAGGAGTAACATCAATAATTTTAGTAACTTCAATTCCTAAATTATTAAGACTTCTAATTGCAGACTCTCTACCGGCACCTGGTCCTTTTACAAACACTTCTACTTTACGTAAACCTAAATCAAAAGCAATTTTTCCACAATCTTCTGCTGCCATTTGTCCTGCATAAGGAGTATTTTTCTTACTACCTCTAAAACCGTTTTTTCCAGATGACGACCATGATATTACTTGTCCTTCATTATTTGTTAAAGTAACAATAATATTATTAAACGAAGTATGGATATGTGCTTGACCTAATGCGTCAACTTTTACTACACGTTTTTTTGTAACTTTTACTTTCTTAGCCATATCTCAATTATTTTTTCTTATTGGCAATTGTTTTTTTCTTACCTCTACGAGTTCTTGCATTATTTTTTGTATGCTGACCTCTTAATGGAAGACCTAATCTATGTCTGATTCCTCTATAACAACCGATATCTTGCAAACGTTTAATATTCAGACTTATTTCAGATTTTAATTCTCCTTCTACTCTGAATTCTTTAATAATTTCACGTATTGCAGCCAATTGGTCATCATTCCAATCTTTTGCTTTTATGTCTTTATCGACACCAGCCTCTTGCAAAATCATATTAGCTCTGCTTCGTCCTATGCCAAACACATAAGTTAATGCTATTTCTCCCCGTTTATTATTCGGTACATCAATTCCTGCTATTCTTGCCATATTATTATTTCTATTTTTTTAATTAATATTCTATCCTTGTCTTTGATTAAACTTTGGATTTTTTTTATTGATTACATAGATTCTGCCTTTTCGTCTTACGATTATGCAATCATCAGTTCTTTTTTTAACACTTGTTCTTACTTTCATAGTATATATGTTTTATTTTTGTCTATATGTTATTCTACCTCTATTCAAGTCGTAAGGAGAAATTTCGACTTTAACTTTATCTCCGATTAACAATCTTATATAATGCATGCGCATTTTACCAGATACACTAGCAAGCAATGTATGTCCACTTTGCAATTGAACTCTAAACATTGCATTTCCGAGTGCTTCAATAATTACTCCTTCTTGTTCTATAAAAGCAGATTTTCCCATTAATTATATTTTACTTTTACTTAATTATTTTATAAAATTTCTAAATTCCTTTTTTTTAATACCTCTTCAATTATATCAAAATTTGATAATATTTGTGCTTGATTTTCTCTAATTGCGACAGAATGTTCAAAATGTGCAGATGGTTTATGATCTCGTGTTCTTATGGTCCAGCCATCATTTTCTTGATAAATATCTCTTTTTCCCATATTTATCATTGGTTCAATAGCTATTACCATTCTTTCTCTCAATCTAAAACCTTTTCCTGGTTTTCCATAATTTGGAACTTCTGGATCTTCATGTAAGGACTTCCCTACTCCATGACCCACCAATTCTCTTACTACAGAATAACCATGTTTCTCAGCATGACTTTGAACGGCATAACCGATATCACCGGTAGTATTACCTACAACAGCTTTTTCTATTCCTTTAAACAACGATTCCTTTGTCACAGACAATAATCGTTTAGTTTCTTCCTTTACATTTCCAACACAAAAAGTGTAAGCTGAATCGCCATTAAAGCCATTGATTACAACTCCACAATCAATAGAAACGATATCACCATCTTTTAACAATAAGTTTGACGGGATGCCATGAACAACGACATCATTAACAGAAATGCAAACGGATTTTGGAAAACCGTTATAATTTAAGAAACCTGGTCGACCGCCATTATCCATGATAAATTCGTAAGCGATTTTATCGAGATAATTTGTAGAAATTCCTTCATTAATTTCATTTGCCAAAACAGCATGTGTTCTTGAAACTAATAAATTAGACAATCTACACAACTCAACCTCTTCTTCTGTCTTAATAAAAATCATCAAAGAACGTTATAATATTAATTATATTCCACCAACAGAACCTCTACCTTTAATTCTTCCTGTTTTGGTTAATCCATCATAATGTCTCATCAACAAGTGACTTTCGATTTGAGACAAAGTATCAAGAACAACACCAACCAAAATCAATAAAGAAGTTCCTCCATAAAACTGTGCGAATTGACTATTAACACCAAAAATTGAAACAATTGAAGGTAAAATAGCAATTAACGCCAAGAATATAGAACCTGGTAAGGTTATTTTAGACATAATATTATCAATAAAATCAGCAGTTTTTTTACCAGGTTTAACTCCAGGGATAAAACCACCATTTTTCTTCATATCTTCTGCCATTTGCTGTGGGTTTAATGTTATTGCAGTATAAAAATAAGTAAATACTATAATTAATATTGCAAAAACAAGATTATACCAAACTCCGGTATAATCAGAGAAAGCTGCAAAAAAAGCATTACTTGGATTATTACTAAAGCCAGCAAACATTATTGGAACAAACATAATTGCTTGAGCAAAAATGATAGGCATAACTCCGGCAGCATTAATTTTTAACGGGATATACTGACGAACACCGCCATATTGTTTATTACCAACAACACGTTTTGCATATTGTACTGGAACTTTTCTAACAGCTTGTACTAAAGCAATTGAGAACATAATGATAACGAAAAGAATTACCAATTCAATAAACATTACCAACAAACCGCCACCAACACCATTCCAACGTTGAGTTAATTCAGCCCAGAATGAGAAAGGTAAACGAGCTATAATACCAATCATAATAATTAAAGAAGTACCGTTACCAATTCCTTTATCTGTAATTTTTTCACCAAGCCACATTACAAACATGGTACCTGCCATCAAAATGAGTACAGTGTAAATTTGGAAAAATACACCATCCATTAAGAAAGCACTTGGAGGTAATTGGTTATGTAAATTAGCAATATAAGTTGGAGCTTGTAATAATAAAATAAGTAATGTTAAGATTCTGGTAATTTGGTTCATTTTATTTCTACCACTTTCACCTTCTTTCATCAAACGTTGAAAATAAGGTACAGCAATACCTAATAATTGTACAACGATACTTGCCGAAATATAAGGCATAATACCAAGTGCAAAAATTGAAGCATTAGAAAAAGCGCCACCTGAAAACATATCAAGTAACCCTAAAACGCCACTTTGAGTTTGAGTAGAAAGATCAGAGCCGGCTAATGCAGTTGCATCTATACCGGGTAATACTATATGAGCACCAATTCTATAAATAAAAATCAAAGCTAGAGTAAATAAGATTCTTCCTCTTAATTCTTCGATTTTAAATATATTCTTTATAGTTTCAAAAAATCTTTTCATTATTTTACAATTTCGATAGTTCCACCAAGAGCATTAATTTTTTGTTCAGCTGATTTTGAAAAAGCATGTGCTTTTACATCTAATTTAGCTGTTAGTTCTCCATCACCTAAAATTTTAACTAAGTGTTTATTTGAAATTAAACCGTTAGCAATTAAGGTATCAACATCGATTGTACTTACATTTAATTTATCAAATAAGTATTGAAGTGAAGAAATGTTAATAGCTTTATATTCTACTCTGTTGATATTTGTAAATCCAAATTTTGGAGATGTTCTTTGTAAAGGCATTTGACCTCCTTCGAAACCAATTTTTCTCTTATAACCGGAACGTGATTTTGCTCCTTTGTGACCTCTTGTAGAAGTTCCACCTCTACCTGATCCTTGACCTCTTCCGATTCTTTTTCTATTTTTAACCGCTCCATTTGCAGGAGTTAAAGTACTTAAATCCATAATTTTAATAAATTTGTTATTAAATTTCTTCTTTTTTCACTAAATGACGAACTTTATCATACATGCCCAAAATTACTGGGGTTGATTCGTGTTCAACAGGATTTTGCATTTTTTTAATACCTAATGCTTCCAAAGTTCTTTTTTGGCGTTTTGTACTACCAATTTTACTTTTAATCTGTGTTAATTTTATCTTTGCCATTATAGTATAAATTTTATCCGTTAAAAACTTTATTTAAATCAACTTGACGAGTATAGGCAACTTCATTTGCATCTCTTAATTCAAGTAAAGCATTTACAGTAGCTTTAACAAGATTATGAGGATTTGATGAACCTTTTGATTTTGCCAAAACGTCTGTAATCCCAACACTTTCTAACACGTGACGCATAGCACCACCGGCTTTAACACCAGTACCGGAAGTAGCAGGTTTCAACCATACTTTTGCACCGCCAAATTTTCCTAATTGTTCGTGAGGAATAGTTCCTTTGAAAACAGGAATTTTATAAAGGTTTTTCTTTGCATCTTCAGTACCTTTGCTAATAGCAGAAGCAACTTCACCAGCTTTTCCTAAACCGTAACCCACAACGCCATTTTCATCACCGACAACAACAATAGCTGCAAAACTAAAAGTTCTACCACCTTTTGTTACCTTAGTAACTCTTTGAACAGCTACTAATCTCTCTTTCAAATCGAGGTCAGTTGACCTTACTTTTTTTCTAGTATTTTCCATAATTTACAGTTTAAGTCCTCCTTCTCTTGCGCCATCGGCTAAAGATTTTATTTTACCGTGATACAAATAACCATTTCTATCAAACACAACTTCAGAAATTCCTGCTTCTTTAGCTAATTGAGCGATTGTTTTACCAACTTTATTTGCTTTTTCTGATTTTGTAGCTTTTTCAGCTAAAATCTCTTTATTTAAAGAAGAAGCTGACACTAAAGTTTTAGCTGCAACGTCATCAATTATCTGAACAGAAATTTGTTTATTACTACGAAACACAGTCATTCTTGGTTTTTCAGAAGTTCCGAAAATACGACCTCTAATTCTGCGTTTTATTTTATTTCTTCTTTCTAATTTATTTAGAGCCATAATTTGTTTTTTTAAATATTAAGCTTTAGCTGATTTTCCGGCTTTTCTACGTAATTCTTCATTCACAAATTTAATACCTTTTCCTTTATAAGGTTCTGGCGGACGTAAAGAACGAATTTTCGCAGAAACTTGTCCCAATAATTGCTTATCAATACATTTCATAATCAATATTGAGTTTCCACGTTTTTCATTTTTACATACTGCAGATATTTCACTTGGCAATTTAAATAATATTCCATGAGAATAACCAAGTGACAATTCTAAAATGTTCCCTGCCTTTTTAGCTTCAGCGACTAATGTATCAAAACCGTCTTTTTCAATAGATTTTTTTTCATCAACACCTGTCATGATGGCTTTATAGCCAACGCCTACAAACTCTTGTTCTGTAATAAATCCTTCAGAAACTCCTTTTACCATATTGGCAATTAATGCACGATATAAACCATGCATAGAGCGGTTTTCTTTTTCGTCATCTGGACGAGAAACAATAATATGACCGTCTTCTACTTTAACAGTAATATTAGGATTTATACTTTGTTTTAATTCTCCTAAAGGACCCTTAACTGTAACAACATCATTTGCAACTGAAAGTGTAACGTTTGCGGGAATGTTTATGGGTAATTTACCAATTCTTGACATTTCTTTAATTTTTAATAAACATAACATAAAACTTCACCACCAACTTTTTCTCTACGAGCTTCTTTGTCGGTCATGACCCCTTTATTTGTAGATAAAATAGCGATACCTAAACCGTTTAATACACGTGGTATTGAATCGGTAGAAACGTATTTTCTCAAACCGGGTTTACTAACTCTCTCAATTTTTTTAATTGCTGATAATTTGGTTACAGGGTGATATTTAAGAGCAATCTTAATATTACCTTGATAACCGATATCCTCAAATTTATAATTTAAAATAAAACCTTTATCATAGAGAACTTTTGTAATTTCTCTTTTAAGGTTTGAACCAGGTATTTCGACAATTTTATGTCCTGCTAATACAGCATTTCTAATTCTGGTTAAATAATCTGCGATTGGATCAGTCATTATTCAATATTTTTTAAAATTTTACCAACTTGCTTTTCTAACACCGGGTATTAATCCTGCAGATGCCATTTCGCGGAATGCAATACGACTAATACCGAATTGACGCATATAACCTTTCGGACGACCCGAAAAATTACAACGATTATGTAATCTCACTTTTGATGAATTGCGAGGAAGAGAATGTAAAGCTTCAAAGTTGCCTTCTTCTTTGTATTGTTGTCTTTTTTCGGCATACTTTTCTACAAGTCTTTGTCTTTTTACCTCACGGGCTTTCATTGATTCTTTTGCCATATCTTAACTCTTTTTTAAGTTTTTAAAAGGAATACCAAAGTTTTTTAACAGAGAATAACCTTCTTCATCGGTTTTTGCTGAAGTAACAAATGTAATATCCATACCTAGTAATTTACTAATTTTATCGATATCAATTTCGGGGAAAATTATTTGTTCAGTTACACCTAATGTATAGTTACCTTTTCCATCAAATTTATAATTTACTCCTTGGAAGTCTCTAATACGTGGTAAAGCTATACAGATTAATCTTTCTAAAAATTCGTACATTTTTTCGCGTCTTAAAGTTACACGAACGCCAATAGGCATTTTTTTACGAAGTTTAAAGTTAGAAATATCTTTTTTAGATAACGTAGCAACAGCTTTTTGCCCAGTTATGTTTGTTAATTCTTCTATTGCCACATCGATTATTTTTTTATCTGAAATGGCCATACCTAAACCTTGATTAATAACGATTTTGGATAATTTTGGAACTTGCATTACGCTTTTATATCCAAATTCACTCATCAAAGCGGGAATTATAGTTTCTTTATATTGTTTTTTTAGAACAGGAATATATTTTTCCATTATTTAATCTCCTCTCCAGATTTTTTAGAGTAACGAACTAATTTACCTTCACTATTTCTTCTGCGACCAATACGTGTTGGTTTTCCTGTTTTAGGTTCTACTAACATCAGATTAGATATATGAATAGAAGCTTCTTTTTTAATAATTCCACCTTGTGGATTTTTAGAATTAGCTTTTTGGTGTTTGTGCATCATATTAACGCCTTCAACAATAGCTCTTTCTTTATCTTGTAATACTTCTAATACTCTACCTTGTTTTCCTCTGGATACTCCTGAAAGTACAAAAACCGTGTCGCCTTTTTTAATATGTAATTTTGACATAACTTTTATATTTATATTACTTCTGGTGCCAATGAAACAATTTTCATATATTGTTTTTCACGTAATTCTCTGGCAACAGGGCCAAAAATACGAGTTCCTCTTAATTCGCCGGCGTTATTTAAGAGAACGCAAGCGTTATCGTCGAATCTAATATATGAGCCATCAGCTCTTCTTATTTCTTTTTTTGTTCTCACAATAACGGCTTTACTAACAGAACCTTTTTTAATATCTCCGCCGGGCAAAGCGCTTTTTACAGTAACTACAACTTTATCGCCTATTGAGGCATATTTTTTTCCGGTGCCACCTAATACACGGATGCAAAGAACTTCTTTTGCTCCGCTATTATCTGCTACACTCATTCTTGTTTCTTGCTGTACCATGACTACTTAACTTTTTCTATTATACTAACTAATCTCCATCTTTTACTTTTGCTCAAAGGTCTAGTTTCCATTATTTGAACAGTATCACCTATGTCGCATGTGTTATTTTCATCGTGAGCAACAAATTTTTTAGTTTTATTCACGAATTTCCCATATTTAGGGTGCATTTCTTTTCGTTTAACAGCAACAACAATAGTTTTTTCCATTTTGTTGCTAACAACTACTCCAATACGTTCTTTTCTTAAATTTCTTTCCATAATTTGAGCATTATTTATCATTTATTTCACGCTTGCGTAATTCAGTTTTTAATTTTGCAATATCTCTTCTTAATTCTTTAATACGTTGTGGATTTTCTAATGGACTTATTGCATGATTAATTTTCAATCTAGTCAGATTAAATTTCTCAGTTGTAATTTTTTCAACTATTTCTTTTGTTGTCAAATTGATTATTTCACTATTTTTCATCTGCTAATTTTTATTCGTTTGTATAATCATAATCGTTCTTTACCACAAATTTTGTTTTGATTGGAAGTTTTTGTGCTGCCAAGCGTAAAGCTTCTTTTGCTAATTCAACATTAACACCTTCAGCTTCAAAAAGAATTCTTCCAGGATTAATTCTGGCAACAAAGCCTTCTGGAGCACCTTTACCTTTACCCATACGTACTTCAGCAGGTTTCTTTGTAATAGGTTTGTCTGGAAATATTCTAATCCAAATTTGACCTTGACGTTGCATTTTTCTTGTTACAGCGATACGAGCGGCTTCAATTTGTCTTCCTGTTATCCATGCAAAATCCATTGCTTTAAGAGCAAATGAACCAAAAGCTATTTCACTTCCACGGTGGGCATTACCTTTCATTTTGCCCTTTTGTTGTCTTCTATATTTAGTCTTTTTAGGTTGTAACATTTTGCTTATTTTTTAGGATTATTATTTCTTCTTTTTTTGAATGATCTATCACCACCTTTATCATTTCTATGATAATTAGAATTGTTAAAACCTGAGAAAGAATTTCTTTCAGTAGTTTTACCTGCTAATGGGCTTAAATCAATTTTTCCATATAATTCACCACGACATATCCAAACTTTAATACCTAACAAACCGGTTTTTGTAAGTGCTTCAGATAATGCATAATCAATATCAGCTCTAAGAGTATGAAGAGGAGTTCTACCTTCTTTATACATTTCAGAACGAGCCATTTCAGCACCATTCAATCTGCCAGAAATTTGAATTTTAATTCCTTCTGCTTTCATTCTCATAGTAGAAGCAATAGCCATTTTGATTGTTTTTCTGTATGGTTGTTTTCCTTCTATTTTTTTCTTTAGGTCATTAGCAACTAATTGAGCTTCGAGTTCAGGTCTTTTAATTTCAAAAATATTTATTTGAATATCTTTTTTAGTAAGTTTGCTTAATTCTGCTTTGATAGAATCAACGGTTTTACCTTCACTGCCAATAACAAAACCGGGACGAGCAGTATTGATTGTAATTGTAATCATTTTTACTGTACGTTCAATAATGATTTTAGAAATTGAAGCGTCTTTAAGTCTGGCATTAATATAATTTCTTATTTTTAAATCTTCTGCCAATTTGGTAGCATATTTTTTTCCGCCATACCAATTAGAATCCCATCCTTTAATAATTCCTAATCTATTACTTATTGGATTACATTTTTGTCCCATAACTATGCTTTTTCTGTTTCAATATTATTATTTAAGATATCTACCACTAAAGTTACATGATTGGAACGTTTTCTAATCCTATATCCTCTACCTTGAGGTGCAGGTTTGATGCGTTTTAACACACGACCCGAATCAACAAAAACTTCTTTAACAAATAGGTTTACGTCTTCAATTTTAACTCCTTCGTTTTTTTGTTGCCAATTTGAAATTGCTGATAACAACAATTTTTCCAAATCTCTTGAACAATGTTTTGAAGAATATTTTAATATATCTAAAGCACGATTAACCTCAACGCCTCTAATTATATCAGCAACCAACCTCATTTTTCTTGGTGATGTTGGACAATTATTAAGAAGAGCGAAACTTTTTTTCGATTTTTCTTCTTTTATTTTTTCAGCTTTTAATCTTTTTCTTGCTCCCATAACTTAATTATTTATTTTTTTTACCACCATGACCTCTAAATGTTCTAGTTGGTGCAAATTCGCCGAATTTATGTCCAACCATATTTTCTGTAACATATACAGGGATAAAATTTTTCCCGTTATGTACGGCAAAAGTATGTCCTACAAATTCTGGAGAGATCATTGAAGATCTAGCCCAAGTTTTTATTGATGTTTTTTTGCCTCCATTATTCATTTGTTCAACCTTTTTCTCCAAGTTGAAGTCTATAAAAGGTCCTTTTTTTAGCGATCTACTCATATCGAACTATTTTTTCTTTCTTTCAACAATATACTTATTGGATTCTTTTTTATTACCACGAGTTTTATAACCTTTAGCTAACAAACCTTTTCTAGAACGTGGATGTCCTCCTGAAGCTCTACCTTCACCACCGCCCATTGGGTGATCAACTGGGTTCATTACAACACCTCTTACGCGAGGTCTTCTTCCTAGCCAACGAGTTCTACCTGCTTTTCCGCTGCTTTCTAAGCTGTGGTCTGCATTTGAAACTGCTCCTATTGTAGCTTTACAAGTTATTAATATTTTTCTAATTTCTCCAGAAGGCATTTTTAAAATTGCATATTTTCCTTCACGTGAAGTTAATTGAGCATGTGAGCCTGCACTACGTGCTAAAATTGCACCTTGGCCAGGTCTTAATTCAATATTATGAACAATTGTTCCTAATGGAATATCAGATAAAAACAAAGTATTTCCTAGTTCAGGAGCTACTCCTTTACCGGATTCTATTACTTGACCAACTTGAATACCTGCAGGTGCTATGATATAATTTTTAACACCGTCAGTATACTCAATTAATGCAATACGAGCAGAACGATTTGGGTCGTACTCAATAGTTTGTACTGTTGCTTTTATTCCATCTCTATCTCTTTTGAAGTCAATCAATCTATAACGTCTTTTATGACCACCGCCAAGATAGCGCATAGTCATTTTACCTTGATTGTTTCTTCCCCCGGATTTTTTAATCGGTACCAACAAAGATTTTTCTGGCTTAGAGCAGGTTATTTCTTCAAAACTGCTAATAGCTTTATATCTTTGACCCGGTGTTGTCGGATTTAATTTTCTTATCGCCATTTTTTTATTCTATTAATATTATATAGTGTTATAAAAATCTATAACTTGTCCTTTTTCTAATGTAACAATCGCTTTTTTAAATGAATTAGTGCGACCAACTTGTAATCCTTTTTTTGTATATCTGGATTTAAGTTTTCCGCCATAAACCATTGTATTTACTGATATTACTTTAACATCATACATTTTTTCAACAGCTTCTTTGATTTGTTGTTTATCTGCATGTCTATTAACAATAAAACCACTTTTATGCAATTTATCACTTATTGCATTCATTTTTTCTGTTACTATTGGTCTTATTAATACGTCCATATTATTAATTTTTATTCAATATTATTACTAAAAACGTCAATTGCACCTTCTTCAAACATTAAAACTGAAGACCACATAATATCATAAGTTGCTAAATCACAAGCTCTTACGACTTTTACGTCTTGCAAATTACGTGAAGACAAATATACAACATTATTTTGACTTTCCAACACAATTAATAACTTTTTATCAACAAGTTTGAAATTTTCTTTTAATGTTAGAATATTCTTTGTTTTGATATCTTCATAATTAAGATTATCAACAACTAAAATATTATTTTCCAAACCTCTGTAAGTTACTGCAGATTTTCTGGCTAATTTTTTAAGTTTTTTATTTAACTTAAAATTATAGATTCTTGGTTCTGGACCAAAAATTCTTCCGCCACCTCTAAATAAAGGATTTTTAATACTACCAACTCTAGCACCACCATTACCTTTTTGTTTGTGTAATTTTCTTGTGCTACCTGATACTATTCCTCTATGTTTTGTGCAATGAGTACCTTGACGATTATTTGCCATAAATTGTTTACAATCTAAATATATAGCATGATCGCTTGGTTCTATTGCAAAAATATTATCATTTAATTCTATTTGTTTACCGGTGTCTTCTCCCGATTTATTATATACTGATACTTTCATTATCTTTCAATTATTACGTATGAACCTTTTGCTCCCGGGATTGATCCTTTTACAAGAATTAAATTTTGTTCGGGAATTACTTTTAACACTCTAAGGCTAATCATTTTCACATTTTCGCCACCAGTTCTACCAGCCATTCTCATTCCTTTGAATACTCTTGAAGGCCATGAAGATGCACCTAATGAACCTGGAGCACGTAAACGATTGTGTTGACCGTGTGTTTGTCCACCAACACCAGAAAATCCGTGTCTTTTAACAACACCCTGAAATCCTTTACCTTTGCTAACTCCTGTTACATCACAAAATTCACCTTCGTAGAAAATATTAACATCTACTACAGATCCAATTTCTGGATTCAAGAATACTTCTTTCTTTTCGTTGTCTTCTTCTTGAATTGCTTTGAAAGTACCGAAATCTTCAAATTCAACTAATTTTTTCTTAGGAGTAGTGAAGCCTGGTTTGTAAGTTCTTTTACCATTGGCATCTTTTTCTACTTTTATTCCAAATTGGCCTAAGTCAGGTTTTGTAGTATTATTTTCCTTTTTTTCTTCAAAGCCTAGTTGGACTGCATCGTAACCATCTCTTTCATTTGTAAGAATTTTTGTTACAACACAAGGTCCTGCTTCTATTACAGTGCATGGGATATTTTTCCCCTCAACACTATAAATGGAGGTCATACCGATTTTTTTTCCTATTATTCCTTGCATTTTTATATGTTTTAAAATGTTTTAATTGCTACTTCAACTCCTGCCGGAAGTTCCAAACGCATTAATGCTTCTATGGTCTTCGACATTGCATTATTACTGAAAATATCTAAAATCCTTTTATAAGAGCACAATTGAAATTGTTCTCTTGATTTTTTATTTACAAAAGTCGATCTGTTTACTGTAAAAATACGTTTGTGTGTTGGTAAAGGAATTGGTCCTTTTACTACGGCACCTGTTGTTTTTACTGTTTTGATTATTCTTTCAACAGATTTATCTACCTGATTGTAATCATAAGATTTTAATTTAATTCTTATTTTCTGTTCCATTTTAATGATGTTAAAATTTATATTTTTTTTGATTTACTAATTCTCTTTGTATATCGTCTGGTAATTTTTCATATTGTAAAAATTCCATTGCAAAACTTGCTCTGCCTGCACTAATTGCACGCAAATTTGTAATATATCCAAATTGCTCTGCTAGTGGAACTTTTGCTTTTATTATTGTATTTAATCCTTTTGAGTCTGTTCCTAATATTACTGCACGTCTTCTATTTAAGTCTGCACTTATATCGCCTATATAATTTTCAGGTGTTTCAATTTCTAAATTCATTATTGGTTCCAAAATCGCTACCTGCAATAAACGTGATGCTTCATTAAAACATTGACTTGCAACTGTCATAAATGACAATTCATCACTATCAACATTATGAAAATTACCGTCAATAAGCTCTACTTTCATATTTGTAAGTGGGCAACTTAATAAAGGACCGTTAGACATCGAATTTTTAAAACCTTTTTCAACAGCTGTAATAAATTGTTTTGGCAATTTACCTTGACTGATAGAATTTACAAATTGAAGACCGGATTCGGTAGTATCTGCTTTTCCAATTTTAACTGTAATGTCTGCAAATTTACCTTTTCCGCCTGTTTGACGTTTGAAAACTGAATTATGTGTAATTGTATTAAGAAATTGTTCTTTATAATTAACTTGTGGAGTTCCTTGAATAATATCCAAATTATATTCTCTTTTTAATCTATCAATTAATATTTCAAGATGTAACTCTCCCATTCCATTGATAAGTAACTGACCGCTAATTTCATCATGGCGAATATTAAAAGTTGGATCTTCATCAACCAATTTTCCTAAAGCGATATTTAATTTTTCCAAATCTGCTTGTGTCTTTGCTTCAATAGCAATAGAGATAACTGTATCTGGAAATTTTATTCTGTCATAAGCTATCAATTTATTTTCGTTGCAAATAGTATCGCCGGTAAAAATATCTTTCAAACCGACAACAGCACAAATATCACCAGCTTCTATAAAATCGAGTGAAGTTTGTTTATTTGAATGCATTTGGAAAATTCTAGTAACTCTTTCTTTTTTTTCTGTTCTAATATTATAAACCATATCACCAGTTTTTAAAACTCCGCTATAAATTCTAAGGTAAGCCAAACGACCTACAAAAGAATTTGCAACAATTTTAAAACACAAAGCAGAAAATGGTTCAGAGCTATCTGCTCTTCTAAATATTTTTTCTTCAGTTTTAGGATTTACTCCTTCAATATGTTCTATATCTAAAGGAGAAGGTAAATAATCACAAATAGCGTCCAATAATAATTGAACTCCTTTATTTTTTAAAGAAGAGCCACATAACATTGGAACAAATTTTCCATTGATAACATTTTCTCTTAGTACTTTTTTAAAATCATCTACCGAAATAGAATCTCTATCTGTTAAAAATTTATCCAAGAGATCATTATCACATTCAACAACAGTTTCAATTAATTTTTCGCGATAATCTTCTACTTCGTTTTTAAGATCGTCTGGAATATTATCGCAACGGAAATTTGCACCAAGTGATAGGTCATCAACATCCCAAAAATATGCTTTTCTTGTAATTAGATCAACTACACCTGAAAATTTATCTTCTTCGCCTATAGGTAATTGAAGAATAATTGGATTAGCGTTTAGTTTCTTTTTGATATCGTTATAAACACGAATAAAGTCGGCACCGACTCTATCCATTTTATTAACAAAAACCAAACGGGGTACATTATATTTATCAGCTTGACGCCAAACTGTTTCACTTTGAGGTTGAACTGCGGCTACTGCGCAGAATACTGCAACAGCGCCATCTAAAACTCTGAGCGAACGTTCAACTTCAACAGTGAAATCAACGTGTCCTGGAGTATCAATAATATTGATTTTATAATCTTTATTATTTGCCGACCAAGGAACTGTTGTAGCAGCAGAGGTAATCGTGATACCACGTTCTTGTTCTTGCTGCATCCAATCCATAGTTGCCGTTCCTTCGTGAACTTCACCTATTCTATAATTAACACCAGAATAATAAAGGATACGCTCAGTAGTTGTCGTTTTACCGGCATCTATGTGCGCCATAATTCCAATATTTCTGGTATTAAGAAGATTAGTCATAACGAAAAGAACATTGTTTGTTTATTATTAAGCTCTAAAATGAGCAAAAGCTTTATTAGCTTCAGCCATTCTATGAGTATCTTCTTTTTTCTTATAAGCTAAACCTTCAGAATTGTAAGCTGCGATTACTTCAGCAGCTAAATTTTCTGCCATTGAATGACCTTTTCTTTTACGTGCAAAAGTAATTAACCATTTATGACTAATAGAAATTTTTCTATCTTCACGAATTTCTGTTGGTACTTGAAAAGTAGCTCCACCAATTCTACGACTTTTAACTTCTATGGCCGGAGTGATATTATTTAATGCTTTTCTCCAAACTTCCAATGCTGAATCTTCAGAATCTTTCATTTTCTTTTCTATAATATCAATACAATCATAAAAGATTGCAAAAGCTGTAGACTTTTTACCGTCCCACATCATATCGTTAACAAATCTTGTTACGCGTGAATCGTTGTATTTTGGATCCGGAAGTCTTGTAATTTTCCTTGGTTTCGATTTTCTCATTTTTTATCTCTTTTTATTTAAAACTATTTCTTCTTACCTTTTGCTGCTGGTGCTGCTTTTCCTGCTTTTGGACGTTTAGCTCCGTATTTTGAACGTCTTTGTGTTCTTCCATCTACGCCTGCTGTATCCAATGCACCTCTAACAATATGATATCTAACGCCTGGTAAATCTTTTACTCTTCCGCCTCTAACTAAAACTAAAGAGTGTTCTTGAAGATTATGTCCTTCACCGGGAATATAAGCATTTACTTCTTTTCCGTTTGTTAATTTTACTCTAGCTACCTTTCTCATTGCTGAATTAGGTTTCTTAGGTGTAGTTGTATAAACTCTTGTGCACACACCACGTCTTTGTGGGCACGAATCTAACGCCGGCGATTTGCTTTTATCTACGGTTACCAGCCTTCCTTTTCTTACTAATTGTTGTATCGTTGGCATAATACCTTTTTATGTTTTTGTTATTTAATATTATTTCCTTTTTTTAGGATTGCAAAGTTAATATTTTTTTTTTGAATTTCAATGCCTTTTTTGAAAAAAAAATTCTTTTTTGATTCATTTTTTAATATTTGCATAAATATTTTAAGAATTTTTATGGTTTTTCTAAAAGTATTGCTGTATGAATTTTATTTTCAAAATGGTTATAAAATAATACTTTTTTTATTTTATTGTTTCTATTATTGTTCGAATAATAAAAATGCTCCGGTATATCCTGATTCTTTAATATTAATGATGATAAATATAATCCCAAGGCAGATGATGAGTATGATTCGCCAAAAATATGTTTGTACCACAATACCGGAACTCCCTGATAATACTTGTGACAAAAATTTTTATATACCTCATCATTATCTACATCGCCATTTATTCCTACTACTATTGCATCAATTTCTTCTTTTGGGGTATTTATTTCGTTATATATTTTGTCTTCACCTGGATTGTTTAACATGATCATGTTTGAGATTTTTGCCATACAACCGGCTTCGACATTATCGCTTATCATAAATGCAACAGAACTTTCTGCAGCATAAGAACCTTTTGTT
>CAZBPT010000043.1:0-18174 GCA_964493875.1 uncultured Bacteroidales bacterium
ATAATTTTTTTATATTTGTAAATATTATGCAAATGAAGTATAACAAAAATAATATTTTCATAATTATTCTAATATTTTCGCTAACGCTATTTTCATATTCTTGTAAGAATATAAACAGAGAAATTAAAGAAAATATTGAATCTATTCAAAACAGTTGTCCGCAAAATTTAGGAAACGGAGCAACTCTAACTAAGGTAGAATTGTCAGGGAATAAAACAATTGAATATTATATTACGATTTCCGATATGGAGAATATCGATTCATTTGACGAAAAGACATTGAAATCTTTGAAAGAAGAAATTATCAAAGATATTAAAAAAGGAGAGGGCACTGAGGAAGAAAAAGCTGAAGAAGAAGTTATATCAATAAAAACGATATTACTTGAACACGGATACACAGTACGATATTATTATTTCAATACAAATAATAAAGAATTAGGAAAATTAGAAATAAATAAAAATAATCTATAAAATTAACAAGTATGAGTTCAATAGCAAATTTAAAACCAGAAAAAGTTTTTAAACATTTTTATTCTTTAACGCAAATACCAAGACCTTCAAAACACGAAGAGCAAGTAGTTGCATTTATGAAAAAGTTTGGCGAAAGTTTAGGTTTAGAAACAATAATAGATAAAACACAAAATGTAATTATCCGTAAACCTGCAAGTAAAGGAATGGAAAATTGCGAAGGAATAATATTACAAGCACACTTGGATATGGTTCCTCAGTCGAATGACCCTAATTTTGATTTCAAAACTCAACCTATCGAAGCATACATAAACGGTGACTGGATTAATGCAAAAGGCACAACACTTGGTTCTGATAATGGTTTAGGTGTTGCTGCAGCAATGGCAGTTTTGGAAGATAAAACTTTGGTACACGGACCAATAGAATGTTTATTCACAGTTGACGAAGAAACCGGAATGACCGGAGCATTCGGGCTTGAAAAAGGCTGTTTACAAGGAAAAATTCTTCTCAACCTTGATAGCGAAGAAGAAGGAGAAATTTTTATTGGTTGTGCAGGCGGAGTTGATGTAGAAGCAAAATTAAGTTATAAAACTGAAAAACTTCCTGCAGGATATAAAGCTTACAAATTATTAATAACAGGCGGTAAAGGCGGTCATAGTGGCGTAGATATTAATTTAGGTCGCGCAAATACAAATAAATTATTATTCCGCTTTTTAAATCATTGCATGTATCATTTTGATTTCAAATTGGCAGAAGCACACGGTGGAAATATGCGTAATGCAATACCTCGCGAAAGTTACGCAATTGTAGCAGTTTGGGAAGACGATGCAAAAGATTTTGAAAAAGCAGTAAAAACTTTCGATTCTACAATTAAAAAAGAATTTGCAGAAACAGAAAACGCTCTTACAGCTAAACTTGAAAAAGTTGCATCTCCAAAAGAAACTGTTCGCAGCGAATATGCAGAAGATATTATTAAAGCCGTTTTTGCTTGTCCTCACGGTGTAGAAAGAATGAGTTATGCAATGCCAGGTATCGTTGAAACATCAAATAACTTGGCAATTGTTGATGTTAATGATGGTTTGTTTGAAGTTAAATGTTTAACCCGTAGTTCTGTAGATTCTGCAAAAGAAGGAACAATGTATAAAATAGGTACAATTTTCGATTTAATTGGAGCACACGTAAAATTTAGCGGAGCATATCCAGGTTGGTCTCCAAATCCAAAATCTCCTATAGTAAAAATTATGAAAGAAACATACGAAAAAATGTACAATAAAACTCCAAAAATTAATGCTATTCACGCAGGTTTGGAATGTGCATTGTTCAGTGCTGTTTATCCTGATTGGGATATGGTTTCTTTCGGACCTACATTACAATATCCTCACTCTCCTGATGAAAGATTGAATATTCCTAGTGTTCAAAAATTCTGGGATTTACTTTTAGAAGTATTAAAACAAGCACCTAAGAAAAAATAATTTCTAATAAATAAATTAATAATGAAGGGGGAATGAAAATTCTCCCTTTTTTTATATTATCTTATCTGATTTTGTATAGAAAAAAGTGGAATTTTCATTTTTTTTGAATTTATATCTATTTTTTTATTAATTTTGCAGAAAAAATGAGTTTTATTGTCATTGAAGGTTTGGATGGCTCCGGAAAATCAAGCCAGTTGGAATTACTAATCGATTATTACAAAAATCGAGGTATCAACGTTGAGTATTTGCATTTCCCGACAACAAAATCAGAGATTTTTGGCGATTTAATAGCAAGATTTCTTTCTGGAGATTTCGGTTCTATTGATAATGTAAATCCATATTTGGTTTCCTTACTCTTTGCTGGAGACCGATATAACTTGTCAGATACAATTAACAAATGGATGCAGGAAGGCAAAACTGTTATAACCGACAGATATGTTTTTTCTAATATCGCATTTCAATGTGCAAAATTGAAATCACTAGAAGAAAAAGAAAAATTAGCCGATTGGATTTTTAAATTGGAATATGAATATTTTAAAATTCCGAAACCCGATTTGTCTATTTTCCTGAATGTTCCTTTTGACTTTGTAAAAAATAATCTTAGTAGAAGAAGGATTGAAAACAATAGAGAATATCTTGCTGGAAAAGACGATATTCATGAAATTAATTTCGATTTTCAAGAAGAGGTATATAAAATGTATAAGTATTCTGTAAATAAATATCCAAATTTTATCTCTATAGATTGTTTCGATAACAATAATTTAATTATGGACGTTAATAAAATTTCAGAAAAAATTATTTCTGCCACCAATAGCTTAATAACTAAAACATAATTTCAAATTCTAATATTTTTTTGTTTTTTTTTGAAAAAAAAACTAATTTTACAAATTTTAAAAAACTAATTTAATTAAACACTATGAGAAATTTAACAATTTTCAACGATTTTTTCCCATATATTAAGGAAAATATCCCGGTTTTTTTAGTGCTTTTAGCTTCTTTCATTGCATTAATTTTTGCATTTGTTTTTTATAAACAAATGATGAAAGAAAGTGAAGGAACGGCAACAATGAAAAAAATTGCACAATATGTTCGTGATGGTGCAATGGCTTATTTAAAACAACAATATAAAATTGTATTGATAATTTTTTGCATTTTATGTGCATTCTTCGCAGTTTTAGCTTATGTTTTTCACGTTCAAAACGAGTGGGTTCCATTCGCATTTATCACAGGCGGTTTTTTCAGCGGTTTGGCTGGTTTTATTGGTATGAAAACTGCTACACACGCTTCAGCACGTACTGCTAATGCTGCACAACGTTCTTTAAATTCTGGTTTGAGAATCGCTTTTCGTTCTGGTGCTGTTATGGGACTTACTGTTGTAGGTCTTGCTTTATTTGATATATCAATATGGTATTTGATTTTAGATAATTTTGCCTCAGTAGGCCAAGAAGATAAGGTAATTATGATAACCACAACAATGCTTACTTTTGGTATGGGAGCTTCTACACAGGCTTTGTTTGCTAGAGTTGGTGGTGGTATTTATACAAAAGCTGCTGACGTTGGTGCCGATTTAGTTGGAAAAACAGAAGCAGGTATTCCTGAAGATGATCCACGTAACCCAGCTACTATCGCAGATAATGTTGGTGATAATGTAGGAGACGTTGCAGGTATGGGTGCAGACTTATATGAATCTTATGCAGGTTCTATTCTCGCTACTGCTGCACTTGGAGCTGCCGCTTTTATTGGTTCCGATTTGCAATTAAATGCAGTTTTTGCTCCAATGCTTATTGCTGCTGTTGGGGTTATACTTTCTATCATAGGTATTTTCTTGGTTCGTACAAAAGAAGGTGCTAATATGAAACAATTGCTACGCGCTTTAGGCCGTGGAGTAAACGTTAGTTCTGTTCTTATTGCAATTGCTACTTTTGCAATATTATATTTATTGAATTTTGAAAATTGGATCGGTCTTTCTTTTTCTGTAATCTCCGGTCTTCTTGCTGGTATTATTATAGGTCAGGTAACTGAATATTATACTTCACAATCATATAAACCTACAAAGAGAATATCTGAAGCAGGAAAAACAGGACCCGCTACAGTAATTATTTCTGGTATCGGTACTGGTATGATTTCTACAGCTATTCCAGTAATAACTATTGGTGTAGCAATAATGATGGCTTTCCTATCTGCTATTAATTTTGACGTTGCTAATATCATGGACGGTGCAAATATCGGAAAAGGTCTTTACGGTATCGGTATTGCTGCTGTTGGTATGCTTTCTACTCTTGGAATAACTTTGGCTACAGATGCTTATGGACCAATTGCCGACAATGCCGGTGGAAATGCTGAAATGAGCGGTTTAGACCCAGAAGTTCGTAAACGTACTGATGCTCTTGATGCTCTTGGTAATACTACTGCTGCTACTGGAAAAGGCTTTGCTATCGGTTCTGCAGCTTTAACTGCTCTTGCTCTTTTGGCTTCTTATATCGAAGAAATTAAAATCGCTTTAGTACGTGTAGGACAAGATGTTCTTACCCTTGCAAATGGCGATACAGTTGAAACGACAAAAGCAACTTTGTTGGATTTTATGAATTATTACCAAATTAATCTTATGAACCCGAAAGTATTGGTAGGAGCATTCTTAGGTGCTATGCTTTCTTTCTTGTTCTGCGGTTTGACTATGAATGCTGTTGGTCGTGCTGCTCAAAGTATGGTTGAAGAAGTACGTCGCCAATTCCGCGAAATTAAAGGAATTTTAACTGGTGAAGCTACTCCTGATTATGCTCGCTGTGTTGCAATTTCTACAAAAGGAGCTCAACGCGAAATGATTTTCCCTTCACTTATAGCTATTGTTATCCCGATAGCCGTAGGACTTATCTTAGGAGTTTCTGGAGTTATGGGTTTATTACTCGGCGGTTTATCTTCAGGTTTCGTTTTGGCTATCTTTATGGCTAATGCAGGTGGTGCTTGGGACAATGCTAAAAAATATGTTGAAGAAGGTAATTTCGGTGGCAAAGGTAGCGATGTTCATAAAGCTACTGTTGTTGGTGATACCGTTGGAGATCCATTTAAAGATACATCGGGACCAAGTTTAAATATCCTTATTAAACTTATGAGCATGGTATCTATTGTTACAGCAGGACTTGTTGCAGCTTGGAGCTTATTATAAAAAAGTTTTTGTAATTAAATAGCATCACTTATTAAGTGTAGATTATTTAATTTCAATTGAAAACATATCAAATCCCATTGTAAACAGAAATGTTGAAAATGGGATTTTTTTAACGATAATAACAGGTGTAGAATACATACAACAAAACTAATTGAAAAATTTTTTTTTTTAATCAAAAATATTATATTTGTAAATCAAATTTTAAATTTGTAAATCAAATTTTAAATATTTTTATTATGAAAAAAGTAATTATTATTTTTAGTGTTTTATTTTGTTCTCTTTTTTATTTTGGTTGCGATAATAGTAATGATGTTGAGGTTATTGATTTATCAAAAAAATATAATGCAAAATTTGAACAAACAGG
This sequence comes from uncultured Bacteroidales bacterium, assembly GCA_964493875.1. Lineage (GTDB taxonomy): Bacteria > Bacteroidota > Bacteroidia > Bacteroidales > ML635J-15 > Bact-19. The sequence goes on from CAZBPT010000043.1 coordinate 5,467, forward strand.
TGATTCATATGATTATGTATTTGTAAATCCAGAGTGGGAATTAGTTAATGATAATTATTCAGACGAGAATGGAAATACAGGAGAGTTATATGTAAATATAAACAATCCTATCGAAAAGTTTTTTAGTATCAGAACTCAATCTAAAGCATATTATACTTATGATGGAGTTTGGAATACTAGAGAGATATATGACAAACTAACAAGAACAACTGTTTCCTTACAATCGTGTGACCAAACTACTGTTAATCAAAATTGTTATGTCATTATTATTTTTGATGATAAAGGAGATGTAATCAGTACTATTGTAAATTCGTTACCACGAGTACCAGTTAGAGAGTAGAAATCATATCACTAATAATTTTATATGCGTATTATTATCTGCATTTTGAAAAATTTATTTTTGTGAATTTTTTGAAGTAACGGTTTTTTTTATAGATTAATTAATAAATATATGAAAAATTATTTATTTATAATTATTATTTCTCTTTTATTTTTCTTTTCTTGTTCTCAAAAAGATAATTCGAAAAATGAGGAGCAAAGTGTTTATGAGATTGTTGATGTAAAAAAACTTTCTTTTCCTCTCGATAATTCAAAAAAAGGCAAACCATTAGATTTTTATATTCGTTATAATAATATTTTTGATTATTGCTATATTGATAACATTGAAACATTGATAATTCCGATAAATCAAGATAGATTAGCTTTTTATGATTTAGATACAAAAAAAGAATATCATAGCGTTCCTCTTTTAAAAGATAGAAGTATTAAAAATTTTAGTTATATAAATAAAGACAGTATCTTTGTTTTTTATGAAATAAATTACCGTGAAAATGATACTACTCTCGAAGATATTTATATTCAATTATTAGATTACAATGGAGAATCTAAAATTTGCGATTACGAATATGATCTTTCAAATTTTAAGGATAGTATTGACATACGAACTCCTTTTTTAATTGAAAGAACTATGCATCCTATCATAGCTGACAATAATGTATTTTTTTTACCTCAGGTTTCTACAATTAATAATATTGGGACAGCCGATTTCTTCAAAAAACAAATTCCTCTATTTGCAAGGTATAATTCTATTACAAATAAGATAAATTTTTCAAAATCTATTGCTTTTCCCGATATTTCAGAAGGTATTTACTATAATACCTATCACACTAAAATAAACTATTGCCTATCAGAAAAAAAATTGCCAGTACTACGCTTTTTTTATTCAAGTACTTTGTATGAGTGGGATTATAATAATGATAAAATTATTAAACATTCCTTAAAATCAAAAATTATTGACTCAATTCCTCCTTTATATGATGAGTACGCATTACCTCAATCTCTTAAAGCTGTTTATGGTCAAATATATTATGATAAATACAATAAGATTTATTATTCTCTAGCATTCTTAAATGATATATTGTATGGTAAAACTTATACATTATTAGTTATTGCAGATGAAAATTTTAATTATTTGGGTGAAATATTAAATCCGCCTTTTGGAGGAAATGTTGAATTTTATGATGGTAATATTATTTCATATCTATATTATAATGACTCTATTAGAGTTTATTATGATAAATTAACAAAAACGAATAAACCATTAAAACCTTATTTGGATTCAGTGAATAATCTTTTGAAAAGCAGAAGAAAAAACTTGGATGATAATTTTAAATCTTATGAAAAAAATAATAATACTTTACAAACGATATTAAAACAAAAATTTCCTCAAATTGAAGATGATTATGTTTTGTTAACGTTATTTGCTAAAGGCAGTTGCCCTTCTTGTGTAGATATGTTAAAACAAACTTTAAGCGACAATTATACTATTTTTAAAGATTTTCCATTGTATGTGGTTTATTCTGGTTCTTCGGATGAACTTTTAGATATTAAATATTACGAAAATTTAGAAAAATTAAATCTTTTTAAAGATACTTTGAAGTTGTTTAAAATTTTAGCAATTAATGAAAAAAAATTTAATTCATTAGATCCCAGATTAACTGTTGTTGAAAACAATCAGATAATATTAGATTCCAATTATGGCTTTAATCATATACAATCAGGATTAATACCAACAATGTTGAGTTATTTAAATAAAAGCAAATAATTTTTATAAAATTATTCTATTATTTTCTAACAAAATGAGGCATTTCTTCGGGAATCACCAAGGATAATTCTATAAGTCCTGCAATTTTTCCGTTTTCAAACCACGGCGATTGATATATTAATTTCTTCAATCCCGCTTTTTCTATTGTGTATGAGTTTGCTCCTCCTTCTGCCAACATTTGTTTAATTTTTGCAGTCGCTTGAGGTCCATGACAATCGAAAAGAGATTTTCCAATTAAACTTTCATCTCCTTTTTGAAATGTTGAAATCGATTTGTCATTCATAAAAATAACATCGCCGTTTATATCACAAACTGTTACTGCATAAGGTAATTCTTGAAGTATTTTTTCGTGAAGATTCATAATATATCTATTTTTAATCGTAAAATTCCCATGAAATTCCAAAATAAAAGCCTAGTGGATTATCTGGCACTTTATCGAGTAAATAAAAATTTCGTTTCATAAATAAACTATTGATATTTCCTCCTTTTACAAATCCTCTGAATCGTTTTATTTTTATCGATAAGTAGGCGGATATATTTGGATATTGTAATTTTTTCCCTTCTTTTACATAAAAGACATTGCTTGCTGGCATATACGCATAATTAAAGCCCGATAAATCGCCAATGAAGTAGCAATCAACACCAAGTTGAAAACGAAGTGCATTTTTGAATAATGGTCGCTGCCAATATATGTTTGCGTATGCAAAATAATCTGGTAATGCAATTTTCGATTTATCTTTAATATACTGATATGTAGCATTTAACATTATGTGGACGTTCTTTATATTAAATGTTTTTTCTGCAAAAATATCAAAAATAACATTTGCATCTTTTACTTGATAGGGTAGTGCCATAGAATCAAATGTCATATAATTTCCCAACAAATTTATGTCCGCTCCAAATGAAAGAAATATCTTATTGAAATTTACTCTTATTTTTCCTTCCAAGCGATTTTCTCTTGATAGAGAATCATTTTCCCAAATGAAATTATTACTGTGATAATAACTGTAATAATAATCGGGTTTTTGTAATGAGTAATTAATAGCTGCATCTAAGTTGATTTTTTTGTTAAAGACGACTGTATTTGTTGCATTCAGGTTAAAGTCAAACATTTGCCAGCCAAGAACTCCGTATTGTATTTTTGAGAAGAACTTATTTTTTTCTGTATCCAGGATTAATATTCCAGTTAAAAAACTCGAATTTTTATTTGCTCTTGTTGTGTCAGGAGTGTAATATTGATATAAATTATTTTCTAATCCTGCCAATATCTGGAATTTGTTTATTGCTTTTTTTGATTCAAGGTTAATGTTAAAAAACAATCCGTTTTTTAATAGCATAAGAGCTATAGAATCGTTTGTTGCTGTGTTGTTGAAATAATAATTAGAATAATAAGCGGAAGGAACATCTGTGTATAATTTGTAATATTTATCGAATGAAATTTTGTGTAAAATCGAAAATTTACTTTTTAATATTTTTCCTACAACAGTATCACTTTTTCCTTTTACAATGTTCGTGTCGTTTTGATAATGACCAAATTTTAGTTCTTGATGTAATTCAACACCATAGTGAGAAATTTTTGTATTTGCGCTACTGAGATTTGTAAGAATATTGTTTTCTGCTAATTGTGAATCTTCAAAAAAGTTTCCTGAAAGTCCTCCGTTTTCATTGTGTTGTATTCTGTTGAATAATGCGTTAAAGTGAGCTTCGTATTTTCTTTTTGTGAAAGCAAAGGAGCCGTTTAAGTTGTGAAATCTTGCATTGTTGTACATATATCTGCCATCGGATTTTGCTCCATTGTATTTTAATGCAAAATTTACAGAAGAACCTAAGTTTTGACTGTGTAAGAAAAATGCGTTATCAAGTTTTTTGGAACCTCCGGTAAATTTAAATATTGTGAATGGTTTTTTTGTGTCAAAATATGCGATTTCCTCGTGAGTTGTTACGTAGGACGCATAATTGTTGAAAAACAAAAAGTCGTGATTAAACTCATTTTTGGAATATATTCCCCGAATAATCGGGTTCCCAGGATTTTGATAACCAAGATTATAAATTGTGGCTTCTTGTTGTGGCAAACAGATAGAAAAATTATCTAATGTTGTGTCTCGGTAAATACTTTTTTCTTCGAAATTTATTATGTTTTTGTTGTATGAATGAAAATTTCTCTCAATACTGTCTTTCCTCTGAGAAAACACAAGTATATTAGTTGTAATTAATAATAATATGACAAGAAATTTTTTCATTCTGCAAAAATACAATTTTTTTTCCATAAATATTAAAAAATGATAAGCATAAGACAAAAAACTTTTAATAAAATATTTAATATTTCTAAAGAAAAACTTATTATTATAATTGAATAATTATCAGAAAATACTAACTTTGTAAAATAACAATTTAGATTTTTTATACAATGGAAACAGGAAAGAAAAAAATTTCGTGGGACGATTTCGGAAATACAGATTTATTGCCGGAAGGCCATCAATTAAATAAAGCAGAATTATTGTTCGAACAAATTACTGACGAAGAAATTGCTATTCAATTGGAAAAATTGGATAAGACAAAGGAAGAAAACAAAAAAGCAGAATTCGAATCTAAACCTGTTAAAGATATTGTAAGCTTTGATGATTTTCAAAAAGTTGATATACGTGTTGGTACTGTTCTCGATTGCGTGAAAGTTCCTAAAGCAGATAAACTTTTACAATTTAAAATTGATGACGGTGCAAATACTCGTACAATAGTTTCCGGCATTGCTCAAAGTTATCCCGAGCCACAATTGTTAGTAGGAAAACAAGTTTGCTTTATTGCAAATTTTGCTCCTCGAAAACTTAAAGGCATTGATAGTGAAGGTATGCTGTTGAGTGCAGAAGATTCTGATGGAAAACTTGTTTTGATTGAGCCACAAAAAAACGTTACTAATGGTTCTTCTGTAGGTTAAATTTTTACCATTTTTTGTTAAAAAAATGCATAATAAGCAACCATCATAATATTATTTTGTCATTTTATCAGGATTAACAATGGATTTAAAAAATAAAGAAGATGTTGAAGCTATTGTCGAAGGCTGTAAAAAAAATGATAGGCAGTATCAGCATTTACTTTATAAATTATCCTATAGTAAAATGTTAAATGTGTGTATGAGATACGGAAAAGATATTGAGGAAGCAAAAGATATGTTGCAAGAAGGCTATTTAAGAGTCTATGGTAATATAGCGTCTTATAATTATTCCGGATCTTTTGAAGGTTGGCTAACTCGCGTTTTCGTAAATAGCAATATTAGTCAGATTAACAAGAAAAAAATTAAATTTACAGAGAACGAAGATTATGTTATCAATAATATTATTGAAGAAGAAGAACAAGTTGCTGATAACTTTCTAGGAAGTATTAATGAAAGTACTATTTCTCCAGACAAATTAGTAGAATTGATTCAAGAATTGTCTCCTAATTACAGATGCGTATTTAACCTTTATTATATCGAAGATTTATCTCATAAAGAAATTGCCGAAAAGCTAAATATAAGTGTGGGTACTTCAAAATCTAATTTGGCTCGTGCAAAAGTGAATTTGAAAAATTTGTTTTTATCAAAATATAAAAATTAAGATGGAAAAATTACAAAATATTAAAAAGATTGTCTCTAATTATTCGCCTGAATATGATGAAAGCGAATGGCTGAAATTAGAAAAAAAACTAGATGCCAAAAAGTCTTTCTTTTCTAAAAAATCAACTATAATTTCTTCATCTATTGTAGCAGTTGCCGTTATTTCGATTACTGCCGTTCTACTTATTAATAAATTTTCTCACGATAATAATCTTCTTCTCTCTGAAAATATTACTGAAAACAATTCAAATTCAAAACCACAAAATCAGAATGATGAAAATATAAATACCACGATAAATCTAGAAAATTCAGATAATTCTGACGAATCACAAAATATAAATAATAATACTTTTGTTTCTGATAATAACAATATCTCAACTACAATAAATACTGAAAATAAATCTCAAAAAAATACAGCAATTGTTTCTGAAAATTCTACAAATAGCGATATTATTGATTTAAGTTACAATAGAGCATCCTTAAAAATTGAAACAACAAGTGAAAATCAAAATAATGAGTTGCAAAAAACGGAAAAAAACAATGACGAATTAGATGTTTTTGATATTGTTTTTGACATTCAGGAAGAAACAAATTGTGTACCAGCAAAAGTTAGATTTGTTGCTAAAAATCTTCCTCAAGACTGTTCTTTGATTTGGAATTTGGGAAATAACGAAAAAATTAAAGGCAATGATGTTGATTATACATATAAAATTGCAGGAGAATATAAACCATCGGTTTTAGTAGTTCAAAATAATTTCGTTTTGAGAAAAGAAAATTTACCTACAATTCAGTTGTATAGTCCGACACAAATTGTTGTTGATGTTACTAGTGAAAATCTTGATTACTATTTCAGAGTCAGAGCAAATGATATTGATAAAATTGAGTGGTCTTTGGATAATGAAGTTTTTAGCGATAAAGAATTATATTACAGCTTTAATCATGAAGATAATTATTCGTTGTCGGTGAAAATGATTAATACTAATGGTTGTCAATCTACTTTAAATAAAACTATATCAGTAAAAAAAGAACCGGTATTTTATTTGCCAACGGCATTCACACCTAATTCTGGTGATCTAAATTCAAAGTTTGGTCCTATCGGCGATAATTTATCATTTGTGCAATATTTCTTTAAAATTGTAGATAAGGCAGGTAGAATGGTTTTTGTTTCTCAAGATATTGACAATAAGTGGGACGGAAAAATCATGAACAGTTCTGTTGATGCTCCTGCAGATGTTTATATTTGGGAACTTAAAATTGTTTATAACGACAATAGAGTAATAAACAAAAAAGGAAAAGTAAATTTATTCCGCTAACATTACATATAATAAATATAACACTTTAAACTTGTGGGGCTGGTTATTATTATCAGCTCTTTTTTTTTGATATTAAGGAAATAAATATTTTGAAAATAAGTAAAAAATTTTCTTAATAAAAAATGTATATTTGTATAATATTACTAATTTACTATGAAAAATATAATAACAGCCACAATGGCAATTTTAGTGATTTTTACCACAAGTTGCAAAACAATAGAACCCCAAAGCAAGACATTAATAACTGAAGACGAGACAATTCTTCAGAAACAAAAAAATGATATTGATAATCAAAAGGGAGAAAAAATTTTAATGGATTATATCAACGGTATATTATCTGAAAATAATATTAATTATCTTGCAAGCGAAATAACATCGGTTGGAGGAGAAAGAAATGAGAATTATGAATTAGGAACGATTAATCTTATTGATGACAAACAAAATAAAAAGCAATATGGATTTTATAAAATATTATATAACACAAAAGAAAATACAAATAAAGAAGTCTTGAATTATCAAGTTTTTTGTACTGGAGACACATGCTGCAAGATAGAGGGGAAATGGAGTCAACAATTAGGATATTATAATGAATGTAGTTGTGATAATTGCACGATGATATATGTAATAAAAGATATAAAATCCTTATGCTTTAATGGCAATAATTTTATTTTTGATATTGAAAAGATATTAAAAGAACACGATAAAAAATGGCAGAAGGGGAATAATATTATAATAACTTCTATCAAACATATTCAAAATGAAGGAGATATGTATATCTTTTTCGATTATAAAAACAGCGACTTAAATTATGAAGAATCATTTGTAATTTCATATTCAAAAGCAGCGAATAAATCATACTGTATTACTTGTGATTCTTATCCTGGTGGACAATGCACAGAATGTAGGGAAGGACTTTTCCCGCCAAATGCAATAGAATGTGTTTGCGCTGATTGTAAAATGACAATTACAGAAAATGACCCAGAAAAACCAATAAAATAATAATAACTAAACTTTTTTAATGAAAATTATTATAGTTTAGAAGATATTTTTCTTAAAAGGTTAAATCAATAACAATAGTAAATAGGATTTTTTAATTTAGAACTTTATTAATTTCGTGTTTTGCATAATTATAATTTAGAGCATCATAAATTTTTGCAAGAGATTTAAAGCGTTTATTAAATTCAAAGTATGTAATTTTCTTATCGTTATTCCATGCAATTTCAGCTATAGCTATCATTCTTGGCAAAGCCATATATTGCAAATGTTTTACGTCACAAATATATTCTGTCCAAATATTTGCTTGTACTCCGATAATATATTTTTTTTCGTCATCTGTAAGAGAGTCGGGGATAGGATTCCACGATAATATTTCGTTGCAGTCTGTAAAACCTCCAATAGAAAATGGTTCGTCTTGACTATTATTCGTGCTGTCTTGATAATAATCCAAGTAACAATATTCTGTAGGTGTCATAATGGCATTGTGTTTTTGCTTTGCTGCTTCGTAACCGCCTTCATAACCTCTCCACGACATTATTGTAGCATTTGGTGCAATTCCTCCTTCAAGTATTTCGTCCCATCCAATGATTTGTTTTCCTTTTGAATTAATATATTTTTCCATTCTATGAACAAAATAACTTTGAAGCTCCATTTCGTCTTTACAGTTTTCAGCCTTCATTCTTGCCTGACACTTAGGGCATTCTTCCCAACGTGTTTTTGGACATTCGTCTCCGCCAACGTGAATGTATGGTGAATTTGGAAACAAAACGCAAATTTCGTCGATTACTTTTTCAAAAAAGCTAAAAACGGAGTCATTGCCGGCACAAAAAACATCGTCGAAAACACCCCAAGAACGACAAGTTTCATAATCTTTTCCGATACATCCTAATTCAGGATAGGAGGCAAGTGCAGCTAAAGCATGTCCGGGCATTTCAATTTCAGGAACGACAGTGATAAATCTGTCTTCTGCATATTTTACTATATCTTTTATTTCTTCTTGTGTGAAATATCCACCGTAAGGAATATTGTCATAATTTCCCCATTCCTTTTTTATTACTGTTCCGCTACGCATAGATCCGATTTCTGTTAATTTAGGAAGAGATTTAATTTCTACTCTCCAGCCTTGGTCATCGGTAAGATGAAAATGAAATGTGTTGAACTTATGCATTAGTAATAAATCGATATAAGATTTTACTTCGTCCACTGTAAAAAAATGACGGCAAACATCCAAGTGCATTCCGCGATAAGGAAACGAAGGACAGTCTTTTATTGAAAGATAAGGTAATTCGATATTCTCGGCTTTGTTTTTCTTAATTACTTCAATAGGTAAAACCTGTCTTAAACTTTGTATTGCCCACATAACGCCACGATTGTCGCCAGCAGATATTATCACGCCATCATCGTTTATGTCAAGATGATAAGCTTCGTTGTCGATTTCCTGAACTTCTTTGATGTAAATATTTGTTGCTGAATTTACTTTTTCATTACTGGTTTTTATATTTAATGATGGCAATAAATCCAATAAATAATTTGAGATTTTTTCTTTATCAAAGTTATTGCTTTCAAAAACGATAAAAACTGAATCATTAACACTTAGCATTTTTTCAGAACTAGTAATGCTTTTTACATTTGGCAACAAAACATTTTCAAAATTTTTGTCAGATTTTTTACAGCCAAATAGACTGACTAAAGATATTAAAACGATAAGAAATTTTTTCATAAGATATTGTAAATTAAAGTTAATTGTTAAGTTTGTTTTTTTTATGATAACAAGTTTATTATAATAAAATATAATGTAAAAATAATAAAATAAAACGGAAAACAAAACAATAATTAGATAAATAAAAAATAAGATTAAATATTTAGATTAAGTTTTTTTAAGTGATAAAATAATAATATTAGTTATTTTGTGTTTTTTATATATGCAGTAAAATAAATTTGATTTATTAAATATGATAAAGCAAAGCTTAGAACAAAAATTAGAACAGAAATTAACTCCGCAACAAATTCAAATGATAAAGTTGTTGGAGTTGCCGATATTGGAATTAGAGCAACGAGTAAAACAAGAACTTGAAGATAATCCTGCATTGGAAGCAGATTCTGAAGATAATTTTTCGGACGAAACCGAGCTTATGAATGATGACGATGATAAGCCTACAGATGCTAATGAAGACGAATTTTCTGTTGAAGATTATATTGGTGATGACGACGAAATACCATATTATAAATTACAGATCAACAATAATTCTAAAGACGACAATTATAAAGAAATTCCATATTCTGAAATAAAATCATTTCAAGATAGTTTGGTTGAACAGTTGCAGATGAAGCAATTGACGGAAACATCAAAAGTAATATCAAATTATTTACTTGGAACACTCGATGAAGATGGTTACATAAGACGAGAAAACGAACAAATTGCAAATGACATAGCTTTTAAAGAAAATATTGAAGTTAGCGAATTAGAAGTTGAAGAAACAATAAAAATTTTGCAGGAATTAGACCCTGCAGGAATAGGAGCAAGGGATTTAAAAGAATGTCTTAATATCCAAATAGAAAGAAGAATAAAAGATATTATTGAAAATGAAGAAAATTCCTCTTTAGAGGAAGAAACTACTGTTTCACAACCTTTGATTTTAGCAAAAAGAATTATCCAAGATTATTTTGAAGAGATATCAAAAAAACATTATGATAAGATAATGAACAAGATGTCAATTTCAGAAACGGAATTAAAATCTGCTATTGATGTAATCTTAACATTAAACCCGCTTCCGGGAAATTCTTTTTCCGATAGTAAAGCGGTGAATCATTATTCAATAATTCCTGATTTTATAATTGAAATTGATAATGGCGAACTGATAGTTACTTTAAACGATAAAAATACTCCTGATCTGAGAATAAGTGAGAACTTTGCCGGAATGATAAAAAAATTAAAGAGTAAAAATCAATCATCAAAAGAAGCAGTACAATTTATTCGTCAGAAAATTGAATCGGCAAAATGGTTCATTGACGCAATCAGCCAACGGCAAAATACTTTGTTGTTAACAATAAATGCTATTGCAAATATTCAAAAAGAATTTTTTCTTTCCGGCGATGAAAGAAATTTGAAACCAATGGTTTTAAAAAATATTTCCGAAATAACAGGACTTGATATTTCAACAATTTCACGTGTGGCAAACAGTAAATATTTGTCTACTCCTTATGGAACTTATTTGTTGAAATATTTCTTCAGCGAAGCTATGCAAACAGATAGTGGCGATGAGGTATCTTCTCGCGAAGTGAAAACAATATTAAAAGATTGTGTTGCTAACGAAGATAAACAAAAACCGCTTACTGACGACAAATTAATGGAATTGTTAAATCAACGTGGTTACCAAATTGCAAGACGTACTATTGCAAAATATAGAGAACAATTGGATATTCCAGTTTCAAGATTACGAAAAGAACTCAAATAACATTGGCAAACTCCACAAATAAAATACTAAACGCTATTTTAATAATAGTCAATCCATTGATTGTTAATTTGTTGTTCGTTGTTTTCTTTATTTTATCAGGGCATAGTTTTATTTATTTCAATCCAACTATATCCCGACCGTTAATAATAAATTTTGCAGTCTTAACTTTCATCTTGCCTTATATGCTTTTTTATCTAGTAAAATATTTTATTATTTACTTTAAGCATAACACAGAATCAAATTCATATTTATTTGAAATTTTGTTTTCTGTTATAAACATTTTATTATATGGCATCACATCATTGTTTTTCTACCGCTTAAATCCACTAATACCGTTTTATATAAAATTTTTTCCTTTTTCAATAATGCTTGTTTTTGTTATATATTTAATTTTAAATAAAATTCTTAAAATAAGTCTTCATATTTCATGTTTAACAGTTTTGCTTTCTTATATCTTTCATTTGATTACAAACTGTGATTTGGAAATAACAAATTTCTTATTGATAACAGTTATATTAATTGGAATTATTGCAACAATATTGTTGTTTCAAAATAAATATACACTTAAGCAATTAGTATATTCGTTAGCAAATGGAATTTTATCATCATTAATCGCATTTATTTTTTATTATTATGTCTGATTTTTTTGCATATTTCTTTTTAGTAATTTTTATTTTGATAATTTTATTTTATCTTTTTATCAAATACTTACTTCCATATTTAATAAAAAGATTTTTTCAGAAAACTTTTAATCTTTCCGAAGATAAAGAAGATAAAGAAAAATCTTATAGTAAAAAGAGTGAAAAACCTCGAAAAAAAAATGATGAAAATATCATTGATACCGAGGGTATTGGATATACAGATTATGAAGAAATAAATTAGATATTTTTTCAAAAATTCATAAAATTCGTTTAAGAGGTTTCATAATAGGAAATTTTCCAAACAGCAATCAATACAAGTTGAATTATTACGGTTATAAAATATTTGAATAAAATGTTCATAGCAATAAATAGAAATTAATGAGTCGTTAATTGAAGTAATAAACTTAAGAATAACTACGAAAAAAAAATCAATCAAAACTATTTTTTGTGACTTATCTAAAATCAATAGTTTTTATATATTAAGTGCGTAAAAGGGCTTGAAAAATACGTAAAAATTGTTTATCTTTGTAGCTAAAATTTTTTTAAAAAGAAAATATGTTATTTGGGTCGACCAACATTTAGTATATGTTAGATTATGAGATTACTAAAT
>CAZBPT010000044.1:0-4121 GCA_964493875.1 uncultured Bacteroidales bacterium
AGATATGTTGGAATACCCACCCATAGCAACTGAACAGGAAGAATTAGATGCTGTAAAATTGGCTTTTAATTCTGAGGTTCAAAATATTAATGCCCAATACCCGTATTGGGACAAAGTGAAATACATTCAAACAAAAAACACTGTGGATGACCGTTTACTGTGGTTCGCACTTAAATTTTTGCGTAAATTAAATAGAACGATTGTCAGCTTTGGAAAATACAAATTCAGCTTTATGATGACAGACGAAATGTTTGAATTACTACACTATTTTGATATGAATATCGGTGGCAGTTTGACAGGCGAACATTTAATACCGTCAGAAAAACGCAATGTTTATCTTATCTCATCTATTATGGAAGAGGCAATCGCTTCGAGCCAAATGGAAGGTGCCTCTACTACTCACAAGGTTGCAAAAGATATGTTGCGTAAAAGCGAAAAGCCGAAAAACAAAGGACAACAAATGATTTTGAATAACTACCTGACAATAAACCATATAAAAGAACTAGCAAAAACAGACTTTTCTATTTCACAGTTACTTGAAATTCATCGTTCAATGACCGAAAATACATTGGAAGATGAGACTGATGCCGGAAAGATACGTGAACACGACAATATTTTTGTTGTGAACGGTATAACCGGAGAAATATCTCACACGCCTCCGCACTACGAAGAATTGCATACTCTGCTATCCGACTTGGAAGAGTTTTTCAATAATGACGACAAAACATTTATTCACCCAATTGTAAAGGGAATTATTGTACATTTTATGTTGGCATATTTTCACCCGTTTGCTGATGGAAACGGACGTACAGCACGTTCGCTTTTCTATTGGTACATGCTCAAAAAAGGATATTGGATGATGGAATATATGTCTGTTTCACGTATTATTTATAAAACAAAAAGGACTTATGAAAAATCGTTTCTTTATACCGAATATGATGATAATGATTTGACATACTTTGTTTTATACAATTTGCGAACTATGAAAAAAGCTTTTGAGGAACTGAAACTCTACCTGAAACGCAAAACAGAAGAAAACAATACTGTCCTCATGCTTGCAAATATAAACGGTATCAATCAGCGACAAGCACAAATTATCAAAATCGTACAGGAAAATCCCAAAGTCTGTCTTTTGGTAAAAGAGGTAGAAAATCGTTTTTCGGTGGGTAATCAAACCGCCCGCACAGATTTATATGCTTTGGCTAAACTTGGATATCTGTCTGAAATACGTATAAATAAACGAAAATCAGCATTCGTAAAATCGAAAGATTTTGATTCTAAAATTAGTAGTTTTTCCTAATTTGTGAAAAATTAGGAGAAATTATGAAATTATTCCAAGCCTCCATCTTTATAAATCAGAAGCAGAGTTAATTCATTCCGATTTTCTCCAAAAACCATATAAAGTAAATTTTTATCATTAAAATTCCCAAATTAATTTAACTTTGTAATAATAATAATCAATAAATATGTTAAAGAAATTATATATTATTATTTTTTTATTATTGCTTAATAATTTTGTTATAGGACAATATAAAGTTAATTTACTAATTGTTCATGATACAATTCAAATAAATCCTATTGAATTAACTAAAATAAACGTCCGTTTTGAACGGATAATTAAAGATTTTATTAAAAAAATCAAAAAGAAAAATATTTTTTTATCAACAAAGAAAAATGTTTTAGTTATTCGTATTGAAGATGATTATTTTTATTGTCCATCAGATGAAGTAAGAAGAGAAAAATATAAAAATTTTAAAAATGAAAATTTTGGACTGTCAACCGGATTTGATATTACATGCAGATTTATAAAAAAAAATACTGTAGTACTCAGTCGGGAAGATGTTTTTAGAGGAAAATTATTTTACTATAAGCACAAAAATTTAGATGTTATTTTTGTAACTGATTTAGATATATCTTTCCCTAATGAAAATACCCAAAAAACTATTAAATGTATATCAAAACATCATAAAATTGTATTAGATGACAATGGAAAATATTATGATTATGAAATTTTGGGAGTTAAAATACCTGAGCCAGAAAAATATGAAAATTTTTCTCTACAATACAAATTATTAAATCATGGTGTATTTAGGATATTATACAAAACATTATTTTATGACGAATCTTTAATACGTGATTAATAAATTAACAATTATGATGAGATGCAATATTTTTTTTATAATGTTTTTATTTTCTATTATTGAATTATATGCTCAAGAGGAATGTATTAATATTCATCTTGAAGATACTTCGTTTTTTGAGCAAAAAACTTCGCTTGAATTAATTAAATTGAAACATGAAATATTATATGAAGATGGAGACAAAAATGCCTTAAAATATTATATAAAATATTTTAATGTAACATCTGGAATAGAATTTTTCTTAAAAGATAGTTTAGATGACGGTTGTTATTGTTTATATAATTTAACAAAAAAGCAATTTAAAAAGACTAAAGATAAAGAAAAATATTTAGTTACAAGTGGTTGTTTCAAAAATAAAATGAGGCAAGGTAAATTTATACATACTAATGGGTTAGATAAATTTGCATTAGGTTCTATATACAAAGAAATATCTTTTGTAAATGACACAGTACATGGAAGTGTCATAGAAATGCATTATGGTTATTTGGATATTTTAGAAGAGTATAATATGGGAATAAAAGATGGTTTTTCCTTTTGGAAACATAGAGGTTCTATTGTTATAAAATTGTACAAACAAGGAGAATTATTAGAAGAATCAAATATTGATATTAATCCATGAATTAATAGATATATCAATTTCCACATTTTTTTTCATAACAAACTTTCTTCCTAATTTTTATCATATTTTTTTGCACAATAATAAAAAAATATGTAATTTTGTAAAAAAAGAATGCTTACATTAAGAGTAATTAGAGAAGAAAAAGAAAGAGTGATAGAGCGTTTAAAAGTGAAAAATTTTAATGCTGAAATCATTGTCGAAGAAATTATTACTATTGACGATAGACGAAAAAAATTACAATTCGAAAAAGACCAACTGTTAAATAGTCTCAATGAAATTTCTAAAGAAGTAGGAAAATTATTTTCACAAGGAAAAACCGAAGAAGCTAATGAGAAAAAAAATCTTACCGCTACTTTGAAAGAAAAAGTAAAAACTTTTGAAAGCGAATTAACGGAATGCGAAAAATCACTTACAGACAAAATAGTGGTTATTCCAAATTTACCCCATATCTCCGTTCCTGCAGGAAAAACTGCCGATGATAATATTATCGAAAAAACTGGTGGAACAATTCCTCAACTGAAATGCAAAAAACCACATTGGGATTTAATTAAAGAATACGATATCATAGATTTTGATTTGGGAAATAAAATTACAGGTGCCGGTTTCCCCGTTTATAAAGGTAAAGGTGCAAAATTACAACGCGCCTTAATTTCTTTTTTCCTCGATGAAGCCGAAGCTGCTGGTTATCTCGAAATTCAACCGCCTTTAATGGTGAATGAAGATAGCGGTTTTGGTACAGGACAATTACCCGACAAGGAAGGACAGATGTATCATGCTGTTGCAGATAATTATTATTTGATTCCTACTGCCGAAGTTCCTG
Source organism: uncultured Bacteroidales bacterium (assembly GCA_964493875.1). Lineage (GTDB taxonomy): Bacteria > Bacteroidota > Bacteroidia > Bacteroidales > ML635J-15 > Bact-19. Next base: position 3,581 of record CAZBPT010000044.1, read on the forward strand.
TAACAAATCTTTACAGAGATGTTATTCTTCCCGAACAAAGTTTGCCTATCAAAAACGTTGCTTATTCTGCATGTTTCAGAAGAGAAGCTGGTTCTTGGGGCGCTCATGTGAGAGGATTAAACAGATTGCATCAATTCGATAAAGTAGAAATTGTACAAATTCGCAAACCTGAAGAATCATATCAGGCTTTGGAAGAAATGAAAGCTCATGTTGAAGGACTTCTTCAAAAATTGGGTTTGCCATACAGAATTTTACGCTTGTGCGGCGGCGATATTAGTTTTACTTCTGCTCTCACTTTCGATTTTGAAACTTTTTCTGCAGCTCAGGAAAGATGGTTGGAAGTTAGTTCCGTTTCAAATTTCGAAGATTTTCAAGCAAATCGTCTTAAATTGAGAATTAAAAATAATATAGACAAAAAAACTCGTTTAGCTCATACTCTTAATGGCAGTGCTTTGGCTCTCCCAAGAATTATGGCTACTATTTTGGAAAATTATCAAAGCGAAAACGGTATTATCGTTCCCGAAGTCCTTCGTAAATATAC
>CAZBPT010000044.1:4221-9894 GCA_964493875.1 uncultured Bacteroidales bacterium
TCTTAATTCGTTAATTAATTTACAGACAGGTAATCCCATTACATTGTAAAACGAGCCGTCAATGCTTTCTACACCAACTTTTCCTATCCATTCCTGAATTCCGTAAGCTCCCGCTTTGTCGTAAGGCTCGTATGTTTTTACATAATTTTCAATTATGTCATTGTCCAATTCTACAAATTTCACTTTCGTTTCACTGCCAAATAATATTTCCTTTTCCAATGTTTTAATACAAACGCCGGAATAAACATAATGAAATTTTCCGCTGAGTTTTTTTAACATTTTCACTGCTTCGTCATAATCCGAAGGTTTCCCTAAAATTTCATTATCCAAAGAAACAACAGTGTCTGCAGTAATTAGTAAATCATTGCCTTTTAAATGATAACTATTCGCTTTTTTCTTCGCAAGATATATCGGAACATCGCAACTTTGTAATGATTCGGGATAATTTTCTTCGCAGTCAATTTTTTTTGTTGAAAATTTCAATCCGATGTCGGTTAATAGTTCTTTTCTTCTCGGACTGTTAGACCCTAAAATAATATTATACTTTTTTAAATTTTCAAACATTATTAAAAATTTATCCATTTGTTTTGAGTTTTCAAAACTTGTTCTATAACGTCTCTAACGCAACCATTTCCACCGTTAATTTTGGAAATATACGCCGAAACATCTTTCACTTCTGGAATCGCATCGGCGGGACAACATGGAAAACCTACTTTTACCAACACTTCCACATCAGGAATATCATCGCCCATGTAAAGAATTTCTTCTGCTTTTAAGTGATTTCTGTTTAAGAAAATTTCTAAATCAATAGATTTACGAATACTTCCGATAATGATATTTTCTTCTGGGATTCCTAAAATCTGAAAACGTTTTTTCACACTTTCATTGTAAGCTCCCGAAATAATTGCGATTTTAAAACCTTTGTTTATCGCATATTTTAAAATATAACCATCTTTTACACAGGTTGTTCTTACAGGATTTCCTTCATCATCAACGTTAATAACCGATTTCGATAACACGCCGTCAATATCAAATACAAATGCTTTAATATTAACCAATAAATCACGATAATTAAATTCTGTTAAGTCTTTATTCATTTAGAAAATATTTTGTTTTAATACTTTTTGTTAATAATTCGTATATTTCTTTCCGAATTTCTTCGGATTCCAATAGCGATAAATGTTTTTTTATTGTTTCACTGTCGTTCCTTCTTGCCGGTCCTGTTTGTGCTTCAGTTGCAGAAATTAATGACAATTTTTTATAACTTTGTTCTATAATCGGATTCAATATTTCTGTTGGAAGATTATTTTCAGCAATAATATCTTGTGCTATTGCAATACAATGGTTTGCAAAATTTGCAGCAAATACTCCCGATAGATGAATCTTCTGTCGCAGCTTTTCATCAACAAGATAATATTTTGCTCCTAATCTCTTTGAAATTTCAATAAGTTTTTGCTCTGTCTCTTTATTATTGCTTTCAATAAAAATAGGAATTTCAGAAAAATCAATTTTGTAATTACTTATGCTGCTAAATGTTTGAAGTGGATAAAACGCCGCAAAATTTTTACTGATATTCTGAAATACCGAAATCGGAACCGTTCCGGAACAATGTACTGCAATGCCATTTATTTTTCCTAATTTCTCGGCAATATCAGAAATGCTGTTGTCGCTTGATGTAAAAAAATAAATGTCGGCATCTTTTTTAATCTCGTTAATATTGTCGGTAATATCACAAGAAATTTTATTTTCATCAAGAATTTTTTTTGCTTTGTCAATACTTCTGTTATAAATTTGTACTATATCAAATTTATTACTTATCATTGCATAAATTAGATTTGTGGCGAGATTTCCCGTTCCTAATATTACAATAGAATCTGACATTTATTTTTATTGATTTTTACTACGCAAAGATAAGTTATTATTTTTATTTTGTCAAAAAAATAGATAAATTTGTAAAATTATTACTTTAATAAAATATTATTGTGAAACAACTATTAACAAGAACAATTACGGGGGCAGTGTTTGTAGCTGTAACCGTTTTTTTGATATTATTTTGCGATTATTCTTTGTTGGCTTTTCTCATCATTGCAAACACTTGGCTGTCGGTAGAGTTTTATAAATTATTCCATTTGAAGAAAAAATATGTTATTCCTTCTATAATAATAAATCTTATTTCAATAATTTTTACTTTTCTAATCATAAAATTTCAATGGGATATTAAATATCTGTGGTTTTTCTTGCCATTGATTTTTATTAATTTCATTATCGCTTTATATGAAAAAAACACTAATGTGTTGAATAATCTGTCAATTTCGATTTTGTCGTTTGTATATTTGACTATTCCTTTTATTCTAATTCCTTTTTTAACTTTAAAAAATAATGTAATTGCATTTGGTGATAATATTTTTGATAATTCACGATATTTATTGATAGTTATCTTAGCACTGATATGGATTAACGACTCATTTGCATATCTATTTGGTTGTTTTGTTTTCAAGAAAAAAAGACATGCGTTGTTTGAAAGAATATCTCCAAAAAAATCTTGGGAAGGAAGTCTTGGTGGTGCTTTGATTACTTTGATAGTGGCTTTCTTTTTAAACAGATTTTTGCCTTTGTCGATGTTAGACAGTTTAGCAATCGCCCTTATCGTTATTATTTTTGGAACTTTTGGAGATTTGGTGGAATCTATGTTTAAAAGAAACTTGGGAGTAAAAGATTCAGGGAAATCACTTCCCGGACACGGCGGACTCTTAGATAGACTCGACAGCTTCATCTTTTCCGTACCATTTGTGTTTTTGTATTTTCTTTTAAAACAAATCGTGTTATAAATAATATTTTTTCAGTTTTTTTGTTAATAATTAGAAGAGCCTATAAATGAGAAAAAAAATTCTAATAGCAATAATATTACTACTGTTGATTGCCGGCTTTGTATTTTTTGTAAAATATAAAATAGTCTCAATTGAAAATCTAAAAGGAGATAAAGAACAATTATTAATTTTAAAGAATGAAAATAATAACGAAATTTTTAATTTTCTTAAACCTTCGGCAGTAAATATTTTGGATTATGCAGATTTAATTATCTATAAAAATCCAAAGGAATATGATAAGGTGTTTTCTAAAAAAGAAAATCATCTTTCTCGTGTGCTTGCTTTGCCAGGAGATCGTTTTGAAATTAGAGATTCCGAAATTTATATTAATGACCAAAATATAAAAATAAATTACGACATATATTTACGCTATCGACTTACAATGAACGATAGTTGTGATTTTAATAAAATTTTGCAGGGAAAAGTTCTTCGTATTGAAAAAATACTTACAAAGAAATCTTGTAATATCATTGCATCTGAATCTCAAATTGATTCTTTAAGAAATATTCCTGGAATATTAAATCTAAGAAAAAATATTGTCCATTATTCTTATGGATCTTATGATTTTTTTCCTAACAGCCCAACAAATACTTGGAATGAAGATAATTTCGGTCCTTTGGTAATTCCAAAAAAATCATTGTCGGTGGAACTAAATCGTAAAACTTATGATTTATACAAAAAAATTATCGATATTTACGAGAATAAAATTTTAGAAAATAGATTGTCGCGTTATTACATTGATGGAGTAGAAGTTAAGAATTATACTTTTGAAAAAGATTATTATTTCGTAATAAATGACGATAGAACAAATACCGATGATTCTAGAAAATTTGGATTTATTCCTGAAGACGAAATATATGGTAAGGTTTTAAACAAGTGATGATGAATGATATAAAAAATAATATTCTTGAAATTAGGGCAGAACTAAATGATAATGTAAGATTACTTGCAGTATCTAAGACTTTTCCTACAGAAGATATTATTACAGCATATCAGACTGCCGGACAAAGAGATTTTGCCGAAAACAGAGTACAAGAACTTTGCAAAAAACACGAAGAACTAATTGATTATGATATCAATTGGCATCTTATCGGTCATTTGCAAACAAATAAAGTGAAATATATTGTTCCTTTTGTCGATTATATTCATAGCGTAGATAGTTTGAATTTATTGATGGAAATTGACAAGCAAGCAAAAAAACTGGGAAGAAAGATAAAATGTCTTTTTGAACTTTATATCGCCACGGAAGAAACAAAATTTGGCCTAAGTTTTGAAGAACTTCAAGAAATTATTTGCAGTGAAGAATATAAAAAAATGGAAAATGTTGTTATTTGCGGTGTTATGGGAATAGCATCTTTTTCCGACAATAAAGAGCAGATAAGACAAGAATTTAAGAATTTAAGAAATATTTTTTCTACTTTGAAAGAAAATTATTATTCAGATGATGAAAATTTCAAGGAAATAAGTATGGGTATGAGTACTGATTGGAAAATTGCTGTGGAAGAAAATTCTACAATGATTAGAATCGGTTCTTCAATATTCGGTAAACGAAATTATAATAAATAATAAATTGAGAAGAATAAAAAAATATATTATTATCACCATATTTTGCGGATTATCTTTTTTTGCATTTTCACAAAATCAGGCAATCCACGAACAATATATTTTTGATTTAAGTTTGGAAAATCCTTCTTTTGTTGGACTTAATGATGCTACAATAATAAAGTTGTCTCACCGTCAACAATGGTTTGGAGTTTCAAATCCACCAAATACTACTTTTGCTCTTGTGAGACATCGCTTTGATAATGCAAATTTTGGACTCGGCGGTTATATCTTTTCCGACCAAAACGGAGCAAATTCACGCTACGGATTACAAGTTTCGGCTTCATATCATTTACTGTTGAAAAGTACTAGAAATAATAAAAGCATTCTTTCTTTCGGACTTTCTTTTAAAGGAAATTACCACATATTAGACCAGAGTAATTTTGAACAAGAAATCTATGACCCAATAATTAATTACGGACAACTTCGCTCTTTTAATTTTAATGCCAATGCAGGAATATTATTTTCTACAAGCACTTTATTGGCCGGTTATTCTGTTGATAATTTATTGCCATTTGTCGATAAAATATCAAGAATTTCTTTAGAACCCAAAGTTAGAATGTATCACAATTTCCATATTGGAAAAATATTTCCTATTCAAGATAGGCATCAACTAAGACTTTATTTGTCATTTAAAACTGAATTTAAAATTCAAAATCAAATTGATTTTAATGCTCGTTATCATTATATGTTTAATAAAGCAGCGAGGTCTGTACGTGTAAGATATCAAGATGAGTTGTGGTGTGGCGTTAATTATAAGCAAACTCTAGACCTAGGTAATTATTTTCCACTATCAGTAGCTCCAATTGTTGGCTATACAAAGAAAAATTTTTCTATGGCTTTGTTGTATGAATTTAATATTTCTCCTATGCTTGCGTATAATTATGGCACAGTTCAATTAATGCTGGCTATGAAATTATCACATTCTCCTTTCCAAAATTGGAACGATTTTAAAGTACCAAAATTTTATTATGATTTTTAAAATGAGATTATTTAAAAAAATATTATTTCTTCTTTCTTTTTCGCTATATGCAAATTTTATCTTTGCTCAAATTTCTTGTAGCGAACAAATAAATGTAGAATGGTTGAAATCTTTTGGTGCCGGAGGTGACGAGATTATAAAAGATATTGATTCGGATAATAATGGAAATATTCTTGTTGCAGGATTTACTACTGCTCCTTTTTCTATAGGAAGTCAAAGTCT
>CAZBPT010000044.1:9994-11175 GCA_964493875.1 uncultured Bacteroidales bacterium
TCTGAAACAGGAAATCTCTTGTTTTCTCATAAAATAGGTTCACAAGGAGCAAACTCAATAGGAGGGATTGCTGTTGATAATGATGACAATGTTCTAATTAATGGTTATTATGAAACAGCAATGACAGTTGCAGGCAATTCTTTATTCCCAATTGGTATGGGAGATAATTTTGTTATGAAGTTGTCGAATACCGGAACTTTTTTATGGGCAAAAAATTATTGTTCAATGGCTTTCGATATGGGAACAAATATAGCATGTGATAATAACGGCAATGTTTATTCTTTGGGAATATTTCAAGGATCGATTTATGCTGGCCCGTATTTGATAACTACTTCTAATACAGCAATGTATTTAGTAAAATTTAATCCAGCAGGTACTGCTCAGTATGCTGTTAAAAATGATATCGCTGATGATTCCGAATTGTCGGTTTTGGCTGTTGATAACGCTAAAAATGTTTATGTTGCTTATACCGAAAATACAACAAACGATTACTTGGTAAAACAATATAATCCTTCAGGGGTTTTATCGTTCACAAAAAACTTTTCTAATTCTTGCATTTCTGTTAATGATATTATTACTGACAGTCAAAATTACTTTTATCTGACGGGTTCTCTTTGTCAGGGAAATAGTACTGATTTTGGTGATGGCGATATTATTAGTTCTAGTTCGGGAAAAAATCTTTATGTTGCAAAATATTCTGTATCAGGGACTTATGTAGATAAAATTATACAAACATTATCTGCTAATATTTCTATAGGAAATACAATGGCAATATATAACGGAAAAAATCTTATCCTTGGCGGTTATAATGGCGGTACTTTTTCTATTGACGGGAAAGATATAAGTTCTCATTATGGCGGAGAATATGATTCATTTTTTATGAAGATTCGCGATAATTTATTTGTTAACAGCATTTCACAATCATCTGTTGGTTGTGACCCAAATAATATGTCGGTAAATTTACAAGTAGAAGGAAATTCTACTCCGTTTACTTATCTTTGGAATACTGGAGCAACAACACAAAACCTCAGTGGCGTTCCTCTAGGTACATATACCGTAACTGTAACCGATAATAGCTCTTGTACAGTTTCAGAGTCTATTACATTAACTCCACCAACAGGAGCACCGATAAATCTTCCGACAACTATTACAATGTGTTATTATGACACAATTACAATAAA
>CAZBPT010000044.1:11275-16234 GCA_964493875.1 uncultured Bacteroidales bacterium
TTACTGCAAAACCTGTTGCAAATTTAGGTCAAGATACTGTTGTTTGTGTTAGCACATATACTTTAAATCCTAAAAATCCATATTTGTTTAATAACTATCTGTGGAGTACCGGCGAAACAACAAATACAATTAATATTTCCGAAACAGGAACATATTGGGTTGAAGTTTTCGCTATAAATAATGCCTGCGTTGTAAGAGATACAATAGATGTAGAAATATTCCCGAGCTTTACTGTAAATATTGGAGATGATCGTGATATTTGTCCTGGAGAAACTACTGTTTTTTCTGTTACTGAAGATTATGCAAGTATTTTATGGAGTGACGGAAGTAGCAATTCAGATATCTCTGTTTCAGAATCACAAATACTTACAGTAGTTATTACCAATACTTATGGTTGTATCGCTACTGATACGGCAGAAGTATTTGTTCGAGTGATTGATTTTCCAGATTTAGGAAATGATACTGTTTTGTGCTTAGGTGCAAGTTATGAGATATTTTGTGATGTCGATGCTGAATCATATATTTGGAATACAGGAGCTACTACATCAAATTTATTGATTAGTTCTCCAGGAATATATTCTATAACAATAACAAATGAATACGGATGTACAAATACCGATGAAATAAATGTAATTTATCAAAATCCTCCAGTTTTTCAAGATGTAAATACCGATTTTGGTAGAGTCGAAATTTTTGTTGCCGGCGAAGAATATCCTTATTATTATTCATTAGATAATATGAACAATTGGCAGGAAGAAAATTTATTCGTTAATTGTACCGAAGGTTTTCATACAGTTTATTTAAGAGACAAGTATTCTTGTGTAAACGATACTACAGTTGAAGTAGAACCTATATACAAAGTTCCATCATTTTTTACTCCTAATGGAGACGGATTTAATGATACATGGGAAATATATGGTTTTCATCTTTTCCCAAATGCAGTAGCAAATGTTTTTGACAGATATGGCAAGTTACTTTTTACCTTCAGAGGAAACGAGCAAGGCTGGGATGGTTCTTATGCAGGACAACCAGTGCCGGCCGATACTTATTGGTATGCCATAGATTTTAAAAACGGAAATGTAGCGAAAGGCTCTGTAACGATTGTTCGGTAATTCTTTGAAATACGAAGAAATTACTGCCTAATTTTTAAATTACATTTGTTAGTAGATTTTTTTGTATAAAAAGTTCTGTATTTTTTTGTAAATATAAATTTTATTTATTATATTTATAAAAAATTAGATATGAATAATTTTAATATTCTGATAAATAACGAAATTTGCTTTTTGGGGAAATACAAGTTCCCCAAATTCCTGCGATAGCAATATCGCAAAAAACAATAAAATTTTGTATTAATAAAAGTTTCTAATAAATAGAAACAAGTAAATAATAAAATCCTTATAAAAATTTTTGAAATTTATAACATAAAATTTTTAAATTATGAAAAAATTATTAAAAAAAATATTTTTACTCAGTATCGTTCTTTCTATAACAATAAATAATTATGCACAATTTTCCATAGATATTGTAGATGATACATTATATATTTGTCAAGATACGCCAATGAATATGATTTTAAATGTACAAATAGGCGAAAATCTTAGCATACAAGGCGGAACAGCACCTTACACTTATTGTTGGTGGATACATCCTATTCATTCTCAAATTCCTAATCATGATTTCTATTATTATGCTTCACAAAGCATTAACGATACAACATTAGCAAATCCGGTAATTACCACAGGGCAATATTTAGATGACATAGATTATATTTATTTAACAGTTACAGATAATTCAGGAATAAGTAAAACCGATTCGGTTTTTATTATTTTTTCCTATTTTCAAACAGATTTAGCAGATTATAGGCTTTTCACTATTGATAATATTGGAGATTCTGTTTTTATAGATAGTTATAGTCATAGTATTTACTCAGTCCAACCAAGAGAAAAAATGAAGTGGTTTCCGTCTGATGGATTAAGCGTTGATACTCTTGATTATAATTTTTGGGCAAAACCTACTTGTTATACAGAATATACCAAAATAATTACTGATATTTATGGATGCCAAAGCAGTGCTAATAGTGGACCCTCTTTTATCGTTACTGTAAATACTTCAAACGTTCAGGAAAATAAATTCAGCAATATAAAAATATTTCCAAATCCCACAACAGGAATTTTTTATATACAAGGTGCAAATAATACAAATTTACAGATATACTATGCTTTGTCTAAAATAGTTCTAGAAAAAGAAATAAAAAATGATGTTGAAAAAATTGATTTGAGTTCTTATCCTGCAGGTTCTTATATCATAAAAATTAATGATGGAGAAGATAAATATTATAATTATCAAATAATTGTGAACAGATAATCCGGTTTTTTTTGTGATAATTAAAAAAAACAGATATTTATTAATAAAAAATTAAAAAAATCCTTATAAAAATTTTTAAAATTTATAACATAAAATTTTTAAATTATGAAAAAAATAATTATATATAATAATTTTTTTATTTCTTTAATAATATCATTGCTGTTGTTTTGTTCTTGTGATAAAGATCCAAATTTAAGCATTGACCCGAAAGAAATAAATGTAGAAGCAATTGGCGGAACTTTTTCTGTCAGTGTGAACAGTTCCGGAGAATGGACTGCTGTTGTAGAAAATGCTAGCCTAAATAATTGGTGTAGTTTAGAAAATTCGTCAGGAAATAAAAACGGAAAAATAACGATAAAGGTTTCCGAAAACCCGGATTCTTTGCTGAGAGAAGCCATTATAAAAGTTAGTTTGGAAAATTTAACAAAAGAAGTTAAGATAAGTCAAAGCGGTTTTAAATCGGAGATAATTCCTCTTACAGAATATACATTATCTGGGAGTAGCTGTCAATGGCAAAATTTGTACAATAACGCATCTCCTTTCCTTGTTGTAATTAATAGTGATGAAGAGCTTTCAAATTACATTTCTTGCACAAGTGGAATTTATCCCGCAATAGATTTTACAGAAAACACTTTATTAATAGCAAAGGGATCTACTCCTGGAGGTTTTGTATCTATAGTAGACACATTAGAATTGATAGGACCTTCTCAATATTTATTATCTGTTGATGTAACAATGGATTATAGCCTATGCCCACTTTCATGGTTAAGATTCCTTCTAACGTCTGAAAAAATACCTTCTAATGCTATTGTTAGCCTAAATATAAATCAACATTATTAAAATTTTAAATTATTATGAAAAAGTTTACGTTAGTTTTAGTTTTAGTTCTTTTAGTAAAGTGGATACAAGCACAGGATACTTATTATTGGTATGCTGACAAACAAAAAGAACTTAGTACTATTTCGAATAGAATGTTTGTATTGGTTAAAAATGCAAATGATACAATGATAGTAAAGAGACAAATAGAAAATAATGGATATAATGTAGAACCATTTAAGCAAATTACTATTAATATAATTCCCTTTAGATTAAGTACAATACCTACAAATTATTGGACAATTATTGAAGCCCATAATACAACTTCTAATTTATCAGATACAAATATAGATTATTCAGCACCATTTTTTTTAACACAAGACAGTACAGTTATTGGCTTATCACATTTATTTTATGTTAAATTAAAAAATTCTGATGATGTGATTTTATTAGAAAGCATTGCAAAAGAAAATAATGTAAGTATTTTAGGAAATAATCAGTATATGCCATTATGGTTTACATTATCCTGTTCGAAAGAATCAACTGGTAACGCTTTACAAATGGCTAATTTATTTTATGAATCAAAATTATTTTCTGCGTCAGAGCCTGATATTTTAGTTGATAATATATCTATGTGTGTAAATGATACATGCTTTTCTAATCAATGGGGATTAAATAATACCGGGCAATATAACGGAATTGCAGGAATTGATATTAATTATTGTGAAGCACATCAAATTACCGCTGGAGATTCAAATGTTATTGTTGCTGTATTAGATCATGGAGTTGAGTTAAATCATCCTGATTTAACAAATATGTATCCTATTAGCTACGATACAGAATCCGGGACATCTCCAAGTCAATTACGAGGTTATGGTAATCATGGAACTGCTTGTGCCGGTATAATAGGAGCAACAGTAAATAATGATATTGGAATTGCTGGTATCGCTCCTCTTTCACCTATAATGTCAATTAGTCATAGTCTTGCTCCATATCCTAACGAACGACAAGATTTAGCAAATGGAATTAATTTTGCATGCAATAATAATGCGTCTGTTATTAGTAATTCATGGGGTGCAAATGCTCTTGTTAGCCCTATTATTGATAGCGCTATAAACAATGCTTTAGTTAATGGTAGAAACGGTAAAGGAACTGTAGTTGTTTTTTCTTCCGGAAACAATAATGATTCGTCTGTTCTATATCCTTCATATTTAGACGGGGTTATTTCAGTGGGAGCAATAAGTCCTTGTGGGGAAAGAAAGAGTCCGACATCATGTGATACAGAAATTGATTGGGGAAGTAATTATGGTACTGGTTTAAGCATAGTTGCACCAGGAGTTCTTATACCCACCACAGATAATCAAAATGGCGGAGGATATAATCCATCTTTGCCTATTCATACGATGAATTCTGGAACATTGCTAAATCAAGATTATACAAATGCCGATTATACGATATGGTTTGCTGGTACTTCCGCTGCTTGTCCTCATGTTTCCGGTGTAGCAGCACTTATTCTTTCGGTTAATCCTTGTTTAAATAAGAGAGATGTTAAAGATATAATTGAACAAACGGCTCAAAAAATTAGACCGGATTTATATACATATAGTAATAATCCTTGCCATCCAAATGGTACTTGGAACATCGAAATGGGGCATGGTTTGCTTGATGCTTATGCCGCCGTTCTTAAAGCACAAGAATTATATTCTTCTACTCTTGATCTTTATATTAAAGACCGTCATGAAGATTTAGGAATACCTGGAGGTTATTATTGGCAGGCAG
>CAZBPT010000045.1:0-6778 GCA_964493875.1 uncultured Bacteroidales bacterium
AATATTTTTCACATGATTTCAAATATTTTTCATAATAATTAATTAAAAAAATAAAATTATGGTAGTCAGATATAAAATAAAAAAAGCCGAATTATTTGATTCGGCTTTTTAAAATATTTAATAAAAATACTTATTTAATTTCTTGAATTTTTTTAACTTTTTTATTTTTAGTAAAATCGAAAGAAAGAGGAACTGCAACAAATATTGATGAATAAGTACCAATTACTATACCGATTAAAATTGCGAAAACAAATCCACGAATTACTTCACCGCCAAAAATATAAATTGCCAATAACACTACAATTGTAGATAAAGAAGTATTTATTGTTCTGTTAATTGTAGAATTTATTGAAGAATTAAGTAAAGTAAAGTCGTCTCTATTAGAATAGAGTTTGTGGTTTTCTCTGATACGGTCAAAAACAACAACAGTATCATTAATTGAATAACCAATAACAGTAAGAACAGCAGCAATAAATGCTTGGTCTATTTCCATACTAAAAGGCATGATAGAATAAAACAAGGAGAATATACCAATCACAATTATTGAATCGTGCATCAAAGCTATAACAGCAGAAAGTGAGTATTGCCATTTTCTAAATCTTATCAAAATATAGATAAACATAAATATCAAAGAAATAGCAACTGCAATGATTGATTTACTTGTAATATCTTGTGAAACAGCAGGTCCAACTTTTTCAGACGATTGTCTGTAATCAGTAAAAAATTCTTCTTGAGAAACATTTTCATCAATAAAACCTCCATCATGGAAACCTTTATATAATAGTTCATCAGCTTTTGCATCAAAACCATCTTCATCAATTTTATATTTTGTTGTAACTTTTAATTGATTATCGGCACCATAGATTTTTGCAACAGTATTTTCTCCATAAGCTACAGTTAATGCATTTGCAACATCTTCAGGAGGAACAACTTTTTTAAGATTAACAACATAATTTCTACCTCCGGCAAAATCGATACCAGGATTTAATTTTCTTGTTGCTAAAGAAATTATACAAATTAATATTACTAGACCTGAAGCGATATAAGCATATTTTCTTTTTCCTATAAAGTTAATATTCAAATTCTGAAATGCATTAATTGTAAATTTATTACCAAATGTCATTTTTTTGTTTTTATCAAGTACTGCAGTAAAAATTAATTTTGTAATAAATATTGCTGTAAATAAAGAGCAAAGAATACCGATTATTAAAGTAGTAGCAAAACCTTTAACTGGGCCTATGCCAAAGAAGTATAATACAATACCGATAATAATTGTTGTTAAGTTAGAGTCAATAATTGCAGACATTGCATTTGAATATCCTGCAGTAACAGCAGTTTTAACGTTTTTCCCTAAACGAATTTCTTCTTTTGTACGTTCAAAAATCAGCACATTGGCGTCGACAGACATACCAATGGTAAGCACAATTCCGGCAATACCAGGGAGAGTAAGAACTGCACCAATTGCAACTAAAACTCCCATAATAAAGAATAAGTTAACAATTAAAGCAACGCTAGCAACAAGACCAGCTCTATCATAATAGAAAATAATATAAACAATTACTAAAAGGAAAGCTATTACGAAAGATATTAAACCTGAATCAATAGCTTTTTGACCTAACGAAGGACCTACAACTTCTTTTGACAAGATGTGTGCAGGAGCCGGCATTTTACCTGATTTTAAAACATTAGCCAAGTCGGTTGCTTCGTCTAATGTAAAGTTTCCTGTAATAGAAGAACGACCACCTGTAATTTCACCATTTACTGTAGGATACGAATAAACATAACCATCAAGTACAATAGCTATAGATTTTCCAACATTTGCTGCGGTAATTCTTGCCCATTCTGTTGCACCAGCACCCGTCATAGTCATTGATACTTCTGCAGTAGCACGATTTTGACCAAATTCTTGTGTTGCATTTGTAACTACACTACCATTTAATACAGCACCACCATTTTTACCTCTTTTAAGTGCTATTAATTGGTAGAAACCTGAATTTTTATCAGCTTTGAAAGACCATGCAAATTCCAAATCTTTTGGAAATAAATTTCTAATTTGAGGTTGAGATAAATCTCTCATTACAGATTCACGATCAACGTCTCTAGCAAAACCTATAACCGGACCTACTGAATTAACATTTGGTTGTAATCTTTCAAAAAGGACATTTGCAGACATTTGATTTTCATCTAAAGAATCAGTTTCTTGTTCTTTTTCTGCATTTTCAGCTAAAACTGTTGAATCAGAAATAATTTCTTCTTCAGCAATTTTCTCTTTAGAAGGTTCTTCAGTAATAACTTCTTCTTTTACTTCTTCTTCTTTATCAAGACCTGCTTTTTTAAGATTTTTATCAGCAAAATATTGTTTTGTCAATATTTCGTTAGCTTTTATTAATTGGTTTGACAATTCTTTTGCTTCATAAGTTTCCCAAAAGTCAAGAACAGCAGTTTGACGAAGAAGAGCTTCTACACGTTCCGGGTCTTTAATACCTGGAAGTTCGATATGGAATACACCTTCTACAGCAACGTCTTTTTGAATATTTGGTTGAACAACACCAAATTGGTCAATACGTTTCATTAATACATCATTTGCATTAGCGATAGCTGCCTCATATTCTGTATGTAAATACTTAAGAATTTCATCATCTGTAGATTTCATGGAGATTCTGTCTTTATTGTTTGCATTTACAAACAAGGAAGCCAAATCCGGAGAAATTGGAGTTTTTATTGCATTATAAGTTTCTGCAAAAGTATTGATAAAATTTTTACCTGTTTGATTTTTAGCTTGATTCCGAGCTTCGCGAATTGCACGAACAAACGTAGAATCTGTTTTATTTGAAGACAATGCTACTAAAACATCTTGTGCAGAAATTTCCAAAGAAATATTCATACCACCACGTAAGTCAAGACCTAAATTTAATTCTCTTTCCTTACAATCCATGTATGTATACTTACGAATCATTGGATAAACAACTTCGTTTTCCATTGAATCCAATCTTCTTCTAGCTGCTGAATCTATTAAAGATTTCTTTTGAATATCAGTAATGTCGGTAAGTTTTAGACTATCAATTTTTGCAACAGCGTAATCCTTAGCTTTAGATTCTACTACTTTTGTTACTACTGTAAATGATAAATAGTACAATGATAATAATACCAGTACTATTGTTACAAAGATAATTGCTCCTCTATTTCGCATTTTTGTATATTTTACTTATAAATTTAATATTTTTTAATTAAAATTGCAAAGTTACATTTTTTTTTTGAATTATGAAAATATTCTTTGCTATTTTTTCAATGTTAATATTTTTTTTTCAAAATCAATAATAGCTTTATATTTTTTTAAAAAATCTGAACCCAAAATGCCTGATATTGTATTAATGTTATTTTCTATAAAAATATTATTTATATAATTAAGTGAAGAAAAAATTGCAGAATTCATGGTAATTGAAAATTTACCAATTTTAAATTCATCTATTTTTCCGGACAATATAGAAATATCTGAAGAATTTAGTGAATGACATTCTGCCTTTTTTTTTCTGAGTTTATTTTCAAAAAAAACAGCTGCATCTGAATCAAATATTGAATTTGAAGCTCCTGTATCTATTAATAGTATAGCTTTTTTTTTATTGATATAACAATCAACAAATAAAGCTACTCCTCCATTTTCAATCCTAAGGATTCTAATTTTTTTTAAATACGTTTTCACTATTATATTTTTCCTTTAATTTCTGAAGAAAATGATGCAAAATCGCTACTTCCCAACATTCTATTTATTTCTTTACCATTTTTAAAGACAATGAAACAAGGTATAGAATGAATTTCATATTTTGTTGCAATTTGTTGAGCATTATCAATATTGATTTTACCTACTTTTATGTTTTTGTTTTCTTGTGCAAATTTTTCTAAAATTGGAGCCATTGCTCTGCAAGGAGCACACCAATCAGCGTAAAAATCCACTACACAAATGTCGGCTTTAATAAAATCATTAAAATTAGAAGTATTGAGTTTGTTTACTTTACCCTGATTTTCATCTGGTAGTTGTGTTGTTTCAGGTTCTTTTGCAACATTTGTATCGTTCACAGTATTTTCAACTAGTTCTTGAAATTCTTCTTCAATAGTAGTTTCCGGTTCTTCATTATCGTTTTCAATTTTTGTACTTGATGAAGAGCAAGACCAAAAAGCAAAAGATAAAATTGTAAATAATAATAATAAATGTGCTGTTTTCATTTTAATTGTTTTTGTTTGTTAATAATTTAATATGTTCGATAATTTTTTTTTCATCATTTGGAGAATAATAAATTCCATTATTGTAACGATTAAACCATGTTAATTGTCGTTTGGCGTATCTCCGTGTATTTGTTTTAATATTTTCTATGGCTTGTGATAAAGTGATTTTATTATCAAGATAGTCAAATATTTCACGATAGCCAATAGTTTTAAGAGCCACCAAATTTCTATATTCGTACAAAGTCTTACATTCTTCAACAAGTCCCATTGAAATCATTTTATCTACCCTATTGTTAATCTTTTCGTACAAAATATTTCTATCAATATTTAGACCAATTTTATAAATATTATAATTTCTTAAAACAGGATTATTTTTTCTTACGTTAGAAAATTTTTCACTACATTGTTTATAATATTCAATAGCACGAATAATACGTTGATAATTTTTCAAATCAACAATATTATAATATTCAGGATCGATTTTTTGTAATTCAAAACGCAGAGCTTCGATGCCGTTTTTTTTATAAAAATCATTTACTTCTTTTCGAATTTGCGGATCGTAGTCAGGCATCTCATCAATACCGTTGCAAAGAGCATCGATATACAATCCTGAGCCACCACACATAATGGCGATATTGTTATATTTAAAATATTCTTCTAATGCTTTATTGGCTTCGATTTCAAATTTGCTTATACTATAATGCTCAAAGATAGAAATATTATCAATAAAGTGATGCTTCACTTCGAACAGTTCATTTGGTTCAGGTTTCGCAACAGCTATATTAAGTTCTTTATAAAATTGCCGTGAGTCACAAGAAAATATTTCCGATTGGAAGTATTTTGCCAGATTAATTGCTAATTTGGTTTTCCCAACTGCAGTAGGACCATATAATATTATCAGGTTTTTATTCAATAAATAGTAATCAGTTATTAATATTCGTTATATTCGTTATAGTCTTCAAATTCATTATAATCATCATCGAATTCTTCAAAATCCTCTAAATCATCAAAGTCCATATCGAAGTCGTCATTAATATTTCCATGGCTTTTATCTTTAAGACGATTAATATTATCATCTTCGATTTTTGTATATTGTGAAGGCGCTTTCCCTGAAACAACTATTTTAGGATAGCTTTCAGATTTTTTAGGATTTTTAATATTAGATATTTCAATAAAAAATCCTCTTTGTAATATTTCATCAAAAACGAAAAGATAACGTTGTCCCACTACCGGAGAAAAATGATTTAATTTTGTTTCCTCCATAATAAGAGTTTCGGGCTGCAACTCATCATCAAAACGAGTACGAAGGATTTCAACACCAAAATCCCAACCGTCATCAGACAAATAAAATGAAGTTATTTCTTTTTGATTATAATTACAAGCTTTCGTTATTGCATAATGTAAATCCAAAAAAGTTGAATTTTCATCAATTTCAATTTCTAATAAGAAATCGTCTTCTTCCGGAGTAAAAATTTTGTATTTTAATATCATAAATTAAATATTTAATAAAAATTCTATTGTATCAATATTGTCAGCATAGTTAAATAATTTTGGTTTTTGAGCATCACCAAATTTTATGGTATTAGGAATAACATTATTTGAAACTACGCATTGGATGTGATTTTGATTTTCAGATATATCTTTTTCAATTTCAGTTATATCGGAATAATATTCATAATTTAGCACAGCAATAGGCGAAAAAAGATCTTTATTTTCAGTTAATAATAAATTCCCAAAATTTGCATGAACAATACTATTCATTGCCATAACTGCATATTGATAACATATATTATTATAGTATTTATAATGGTCAGAAAGACGGCTATATTTCTGAAATGCATTTCCTAAGTAATCAAAATTAAAATTTTTGGGGATAAATATTTTGGAAATATTTCTACACCCCAAACCAAAATAAGTAAAGACATCATCGGCAAGCAAATCAAAACTATTTATATCATCGTCTTTTGATATTATTGCCACAGAACTTCTATTATTTCTAAAAATATGTGGATAATTATGAAAATAATAATCAAAATACAAATTTGAATTTTGACTTCCACTGGCAATAACAGCATCAAAGTTAGTTAATCTTTCTTCAGAAATATTTATAGCAAAATCATCATCAAATTTCTTCATCAGATCAATAAGATATTTCATTAAAATTGTATCTTTTGAAGAAAGTTTAATAATAGTATTATGCCCAACGATATAATTACAAATAAGATCGTGAAATCCAACTGCGGGAATATTTCCTGCCGCAATAATAGCAACATTTTTTTTCTTAAGATTTTCGAAATTATAATTATTCAGCCATGAAAACAAGTTATCTTCAGTCAGCAAATCTGCCCATTGCTGCAAAGAAAATTCAACGAATTCTTTCGTAAACCAAGGATTACTAATAAATATTTTTTCAAAATCAGGAAGTTGTGATTTGTTTCTCAAAATTTCTCCTAATTTTGCTAAGGTTTTTATTTTTTTTTCGATGGCCATTTTTTAGAATTGTTAATAGTGATTGATATCATTTATAAAGTCGGGAATTTCTGTATTTATCATTTCC